>CAMCCU010000070.1 GCA_945872975.1 Pedosphaera parvula Ellin514 | reverse complement strand
ATCTACGTGGACCGCCAGCTTCGCGCGAACATCGATCTGAACACCTTCGGCGGCGGCGCGTATCGCAACTACTCGAATGCGGCGATGAGCCTCGGCGGCGCGGGCGGCGTCTTCTGGTCCGACAACTTCCAGGTCGGCCCGCCGGAGTTCGAGTTGAACAGTCGCGTGGACATCGTACGCAGCGGCGCAGACGCCACCATTTTGTGGACGGGTGCTGGCGTCCTGCAGGAAGCTACCGAGATCACCGGCCCGTGGACCAACATTGGGGCCGCGCGCAGTCCGTACACCGCGCCGGGCGCCGGGGCGAAGTTCTACCGGCTGAAACGCTAGACCGAAGTCCGCTTGAACACTCAGGGGCCGGGAGGCGTTCCGCCCGGCCCCTTTTTCGTCATCGAACCAATCCTACCCATGAAAACTCACTGGCTCATCGTTCTCATCGTGGCGACTCTTGCCAGCCAAGTCCGCGCCGCTTCGGACACGATCGTCACGTTCAATGAAGTCATGTATCACCCGGCGACGAATGAGCCGGCCATGGAGTGGGTGGAACTCTACAACCAGATGTCCTACGACATGGACCTCTCCGGCTGGCGGCTCGATGACGGGATCGATTTCACGTTTCCCGAAGGCACGCTCATTCGTGGCCGGAGCTACCTCGTGATCGCATCCGACCCAGCCGCTCTACAGGCGGCGACAGGATTGACGGGTGTGCTTGGTCCCTTCACGAGCCGGCTCTCCAACGCCGGCGAAACGATTGAGCTGAAGAACAACAACGGTCGCCTGATGGACCGGCTCAGCTATGGGACCGAATTCGACTGGCCGGTCGGTCCCGATGGCGCAGGGCCGTCGCTTGCGAAGGTGAATCCGACCGCATCGAGCGGCGATGTCACTGGTTGGAGCGCAAGCCTCCAGGTCGGAGGTTCGCCTGGCGGACGCAACTTTGTTCCTGCTGGTACCTTCACCGCGCCGCCAGGACTCATCTCCTACTGGAATTTCAACGAGACCAATGCCGCGGTGAACGACCTCGTGGGCGGCAACACCGGCACGCCCGGTGCGGGTGCCCTCCGCGTGAACGGCCTGGTCGGTCGAGGCGCGTTCGCGCTCAACTCCACCAGCAACGCGTTCATCAATGTGGGTTCAGGTGTGGCGAATAATTTTTCCACGGCGTCCGGAATTGCCATCGAGGCGCTGATTCGTCCGGGCTGGAATGGGACGGGCAACGCGACCCTCTTCCGAAAGGAAGAGCCGGTGCTCGGCACCTTGGTCGGCTATTGGTCCTTCGATGAAGCGAGCAGCGGCTCGACCCCGGCGGTGGACGCGGTCGGCGGGAACAACGGCTCCTTCATTGGCACAGCGACCCGCGTGCCCGGTCTCGTTGGGTTGGGCGCGGCGCGGTTCAACAATGCCGGGAATGATGGCGTCAGTCTCGGCGCGGGCGTGAACAATGCGTATTCCATGAGCACGGGCATTACCGTTTTCGCGCGCTTCCGTCCGACCTGGAGCGGCGGCTCCGGCGACTATGACGAGATCTTTCGCAAGGAGGACGGCGGCAATCGAATCCTCCTCAGTTTCCAGAACGACGCCAACAACGGTGCAGCCACCCCTCCCGTTTCAGCCGGCCCAGTCCTGAGCTTCGGACTGAACGTAAATGGCGCATACAGCGAACTCGACATGCCGCTCGATGGCGTGGCAGGACGGCCCACGCTCGCGCAACTCGCCGACGGCGCCACGCATTCCATCGCCGCAACCTACGACAGCATCTCCGGCCGAAAAGCCATCTGGATTGACGGAACGATGCGCTGGAGCGTCACGCTCTCCGGCCCGATCGCCAGCGGTGGCGGCGCGGCGGCGGTCATCGGCAACATCAACACCGGCGGCGGCGAGCCGTTCAGCGGAACGATCGACGACGTCGCGATTTGGCGAACGGCCCTCGCCCCGAATGAGATCGCGTCGCTCGCCTCCGGTTCGTCCCCCCTGACGATCGGGGCATCCGGGAACCCGGCGGCGAGCACCCGCCTGCTGCTCGGCTTTCAGAACGACGGCAACAACTCGGCCGCCAACCCGCCCGTCGCGCCTGGCCCGGTCTTGAGCTTCGGGCTGAACATCGGCGGCGTTTACAGTGAGCTCGACCTGCCGCTCGATGGCGCGAATGGACGACCTGCTCTGTCCGAATTCACCAATGGACAGACGCATCATGTCGTCGCCACCTATGACCAGGCGTCGGGTGTTAAGGCGATTTATGTCGATGGCTCCATGCGCTTCAGCAACCTGCACTCGGGCCCGATCAGCAGCGGTGGAAATGCGGCGGCGGTGATTGGCAACGCCAGCGCGCCCGGCGGCGAGCCGTTCAGCGGCACGCTCGACGAAGTCGCCTTCTGGAATCGTGCGTTGACCGCCACCGAGGTCGCACGCCATGCAGCCGCTACACAGATGGGCCAGGATTACTTCGCGAATGTATCGACGACGAACCGGGCTCTCCTTGGCTTCGCGGCCACTTGGCGTTACGAGCAATCCGGCACGGACCTGGGCACCACCTGGCGCGCGCCCGCCTACAACGATGCAGCCTGGTCCAGCGGTCCAGGACTGCTCGCCGACGAAACCTGCGGCTGCCTCGCGGAGCCGATTCGCACGACACTCGCCACCAACGAGGCGAAGACCACTTTCTATTTCCGTACGCACTTCAACTTCACGGGCAACGTCGCCGAGGCCCAACTGGCGCTCCGTCACATCATCGACGATGGGGCGATTGTTTACCTCAATGGCGCCGAGGTCTGGCGCGTCGGTCTGCCGGCGGGCGACGTGACCTTCGCCACCCTCGCCAGCCGCGGGGTGGACAACGCGACGCTGGAAGGCCCGTTCAGCATCCCGGCCACGAATCTCGTCCTCGGCGACAATGTCCTGGCCGTCGAGGTGCATCAGACAGCGGCATCCAGTTCCGATGTCGTGTTCGGGCTCGCGCTCGACGCGGTGGAAACCGTCTTCGTGCCGGGCGGAAGTTCCTTTGCGACGGAAGATCGTTCCAAAATCGCCTTCAACGAACTAGTCTCGTCCACCAACGCAAACTTTTGGTTCGAGCTGGTGAACCACGGCGCGAGCGAGGTGAATCTGGGCGGCTACGTCCTCGCCCGGCTGGGAGGAACGAACCGTTCCTACGTCTTCCCTTCGCAGACGGTGGCGGCCAACTCATTCCTGCAGGTGACCAAGGCGACCATCGGCTTTGGCGTTGATTCCGGCGACAAGCTGGTGCTCTACGCGCCCGACGGTTTGACCGTAATCGACGCCGTCGTGGCAAAAAAAGAACCGCGCGGCCGCAACCCCGCCGCGACAGGCCCATGGCAGTTTACGAGCGCCCCGACGCCGACGGCCGCCAATGTCTTTGCCGTCCACGACGAGATTGTCATCAACGAGATCATGTATCATCACCGGCCGCTGCCGGCGGTGCCTGCGGTGTATGGCCCGACGAACATGTTGCTTGGGTTCACCAACGAGTGGCGTTACCAAGCGCAGGGCTTCGACTTAGGCACGGCGTGGAGCGCGGCGGGTTACGATGACAGCGCCTGGCCGGTCGGCGCGGCATTGCTCTACAATTCGCCCTCCACGTTTCCCGTGCCGAAGAACACGCTGATGTCCGCCACCAACGCCGCTGGAACGCGTATCATCACCTACTACTTCCGCACGACCTTCAATTGGGCGGGCGGCACGAATCCGCCATTGCTCTCGCTGCGGGCCATCGTCGATGACGGCGCGATCTACTATTTGAACGGCGTCGAAGTTCTGCGACAAAACCTGCCCGCCGGGAATGTCACCAGCAGCACGGTTGCGGCGACGCCCGTTGGCGTCGCCACCTTCAGCGGCCCATTCGCATTCCCGGCCGCCAGCCTTGTCGCGGGAGTGAACACACTCGCCGTCGAGGTTCATCGCGTCAGCACGGTGGATAACGACGTGGTTTTCGGCGCGGAGCTGTCCGCTTCGACGGTGCTCTCGCCGGGGTTGCCTCGGCGGGATTCACCGGAAGCCTGGGTGGAACTCTTCAACCGGAGTGGCAACGCGGTGGATCTCACCGGGTGGCGCCTGGACGAGGGTATCGACTATCGATTCCCGTCCGGTAAGGCTCTCGCGCCAGGTGGTTATCTCGTTGTGGCGAAAGATCCGGACTACCTGCTGACTCTTTATCCCGGGCTCGATGTCGTTGGGCCATTCACCAACAAGCTTTCCAAGTCGGGAGACTTCATTGTCCTCAAGGATGGGAACAACAACCCGGCGAACTCCGTGCGGTATTTTGATGGCGGCCGGTGGCCGGAGGCGGCCGACGGTGGCGGTGCCAGTCTCGAACTACGTGACCCTTGGGCGGACAACTCCAAGCCCGAGGCCTGGGCTGCGAGCGATGAAGGCAGCAAGTCGTCCTGGGTCTGGTACACCAACCGCGCCGTTGCAGTATCCAGCTTGCAACCGCCCACCACCTACAATGAGTTTGTGCTCGGCCTTCTCGACGCGGGTGAGTGCCTCATCGACGACCTGCGCGTGGTGGAATCTCCAACCAACACGCCCATCTCGCTCCTGCAAAACGGGACGTTCAGCTCAGGACTGAACGCCTGGCGGATTGTCGGCAATCAGTACGGCAGCGTGCTGCCGGATCCATTGAATCCCGGAAACAACGTGCTGCGCCTGCTTGCCGATGGCCCGACCGAATACCTACACAACCACGCCGAAACCACGTTAAAGAACGGAGCGGCCATCTATGCACCGGTCAATGGCCGCACCTACGAAGTGTCGTTCCGCGCGAAATGGATCTCGGGCAACAACCTGCTCAACACCCGTCTCTGGATGAACCGCGTGGCGCGCACCTTCGAATTGGCCGTGCCCGCGCTCAACGGCACGCCCGGCGGGCCCAATTCCCGCCTCGTGCCAAACCTCGGTCCGACCTTCGCGAACCTGAGGCACACCCGCACCGTGCCGCTCGCGGGCGAACCTGTCACGGTCAACGTAGAGGCGACCGACGCTCAGGGCGTCGCTGTGGTGACACTGCATTACTCTGTGAACTCTGGCGCGTGGAACACCACGCCGATGAACACCACGGGAGACAACAGGTTTGCCGGCACAGTGCCAGGAGCGGCCGCCGGTGCCGTCGTGAACTTCTACGTGCAAGCCGCCGACGCGCTCGGCGCGGTCGCGACCTTCCCCGCCGCAGGTACCAATTCGCGCGCCCTTTATCAGGTCAACGACGGGCGTGCCCTGTTGAACCTCGCCAATAACGTGCGCATTGTGGTGACTCCGAGGGACAGTGATTCCCTGCATCAACCGACGAACATGATGAGCAACGGCCGCCTCGGCTCCACCGTGATTTGGAACGAGGAAGAGGTTTATTATGACATGGGCGTTCGCCTAAAAGGCAGCGAACACGGCCGGCCAGATCCGAATCGCCTCGGCTTCTTCCTGGACTTTCGGCCCGACCAATTGTTTCGCGGCGTCCATTCTTCGATCGGCGTGGACCGCTCGGGCGGCTGGCGGTTCGGCACCACTTTCGGACAGGACGAAATCGTCATAAAACACATCATCAGCCACGCAGGTGGACTGCCTCAAATGTACGACGACCTGATCCGAGTCATCACGCCGCGCGCCGAACACACCGGGCCAGCGATCCTGCAGATGGCCCGCTATGGCGCGGTCTTTCTCGACAGCCAGTACCAAGACGGCGGCAATGGAACTGCGTTCGAGTATGAGCTGCTTTATGACGCGAGCGGAACGACGGGCGGCGCGGAAGGCTTGAAGTTGCCGCAGGAGAGCAGCGCGGTCGGCGTGCCGCTGGCCAGCCTCGGCGACGACAAGGAATCGTACCGCCTCAATTTCATCATCAAGAATAACCGTGACGCCGACGACTACAGCAAACTGATCACGGCATTAAAGGCCCTTGGCCAGCCGGCCGGTGCTGCGTTCGATGCCGCCACCGAGGCCACGCTCGACGTGGACGAATGGCTGCGCGCCTACGCGGCCAGCTCCCTCTGCGGCCCAGGAGACAACAACGGCGGCGACAACGCCCAACACAATCTTCAGCTCTACACCCGCCCGGAGGACAACAAAACGCTCTTCATGATCTGGGACACGGACTTCGCCTTCGTCCGGCCTGCGACGGAATCCATCACGGTGAACACGGAGCTGAACAAATTCATCGCCAACCCGGCCAACCGTCGCCGCTACTACGAGCACCTGCTCGACATCATTACCACGACCTACAACACGGCCTACATGGGCTACTGGACCGATCACTACGACAACTTTCTGCCCGGCCAGAACTTTTCCGCAATCCTCGCCTACATCGGGCAACGCGCGAGCTTCGTGATGGGGCAACTCCCTACCAATGCCGCCTTCTCCATCACCAGCAATGGCGGCGCGGACTTCGCCACGACGAACGGAACCATCGTGCTCGGCGGAACCGCGCCGTTGCACGTTAGATTCATCGAGATCGATGGCGTCAGGTATCCACTCACCTGGACGAGCATCACCAACTGGACTCTGACCCTCCCCCTCTACTCCGGCATCAACTCCCTCGTCGTGCAGGGCGTGGACCGAGCCGGCCTGCGCCGCACGAATTTTACGGACACCATTACCGTGACCAGCAACGGACCCGGCGCCTTGCTGCCGGTGGTGATCAATGAATGGATGGTAGACAACCGCGGTCCAGGCGGACTGATCGACGCGGCTGACGGGCTGTTCCAAGACTGGTTCGAGCTCTTCAACCCGAACGGTGTCGCGGCCAACCTATCCGGTTTCCATCTCACGGACACATTGAACACCCCAACCAAGTGGCAAATCCCCACCAATGTTTTTATTTCAGCGCGCGGTTACCTGCTCGTTTGGGCGGACAACAACGTCAGCCAGAATCCGACGGCCGGCGGCACCAACGTAGCCCTGCACGCAAACTTCCAACTCAGCAACGGCGGCGAAGCCATCGCGCTCTATTCCCCCGGAGGTGTGTTGCAACATTCTGTCACCTTCGGCGCGCAGTCGCAGAACATCAGCCAGGGCCTCTTCCCCGATGGCAATACCAACGCCACTCATTCCATGACCAACTGGACGCCGCGCACCGCTAACACGTTGGCTGGCCTGATTCCACCTCAACTCCATTCGTTCAATGTAGCCGGAGGAGTCGCCACCCTTGAACTGACCGTCATGCCAGGGCGTACTTATCAACTCCAATTCAAGGACGATCTCGCCTCACCCACCTGGACCCCCGCGCCGCTGGGCACCGCCGTGCGTGCCAATGGCCCCACCTTGATCATGAACGACCTGCTCGATGGTGCCGTCTCCAATCGATTCTATCGTGTGGTCTTGCTGCCGTAACGTGGTCTCACATTTATGACAGACACAACATTTGGAACAGGCCGGAAGGCACGACGTTTTCTCAACTCCAACCGGGTCTGCGCGTCGTGCCTTCTGCCCGGCACGAGCCGGTCGCGCCGTTGCTGTTGGAAATGCGCCGACGTCTTCAAGTCCTTCCCGGGCCTGCAGGCGTTGCGGAGCTTGGATCTGTAACTGCCGGCTGGGGAAGTGCTCGCCGTGCGGGGCGAAAAACGGCACGGGCAAGAGCACGCTCATCAAAATCCTCGGCGGCGCAGAACCAGAATCTCACGACCACAAACAACCCCTGACCAAGAAATGTAGCACCCCGTTTATCGCTCAATGAATATGAAATCCATGCTCGGCAAAATCATACCCATAACCCTCGTCGTTGCGGCAGTGACCGCAACAGCGGCCGAGCGCGACAGCGAATTCAAGAGCATCTTCGACGGCAAGACGTTAGCGGGTTGGAACGCCGCGGACATGAGTTATTGGTCCATCGAGGACGGCGCCATCACCGCAAAGATAACGAAGGAGAAGCCGCTCAAAGAAAATCTTTACTTGATCTGGCAAGGCGGTGACCTGGCGGACTTCGAGTTGAAGCTGAAGCATCGCGTGTTCGGCTCCAAGGGCATCAACTGCGGCTTCCAGTTCCGCAGCAAGGAACTGCCGAACCACGACGTCGCCGGCTATCAGGTGGACAACAACCTCGACACCGACTGGCTGGTGCGGCTCTACGACGAGCACGGACGGCACACGCTGGCGATGCGCGGACAGCGGACGGTCTTCGACGAGGCTGGCAAGGCCACGAGCGCCGACCTCGGGGAGGCCAAGGGCAAGCCGTGGTTCCGCCTCGAGGACTGGCACGAGTATCATCTCATCTGCGTTGGGTCGCGGCTGACGCTCAAGGTGGATGGCCGCTTGGCGGCCGAAGTGGAGGACAACGATCGTAACCAGCGTGACCTGGCCGGCCTTCTTGGCCTGCAACTGCACACCGGCCCGCCCACGACGGCTCAGTTCAAGGACATTCAACTCAAGGTTCTCAAGCCCGGGAGACTCTCCGCCACCGTACCCGCGTCGGCGCCCGCCTCCGCGCCTCTGCAGGACAAGACGCTTGTCGTTTGGGCTGCACCGGCCAATCTGACGCAACAGGCGGGCAGTGCGCTCACAATTGACGACGGGCAGTCTCACTTCGACGGAATCGTGTTCGGGGAAATCGCGGCCAGGAAGTGGATGCCGGGGAGCGACTACTCCCGTCGCACGCTGAAGGAACAGGCCAACTGGCCGGCGGAAACCGCTGATGGAAACACGTTCGTGCAGATGGCCATCGTCTATCGGGGGCGCGAGGTCAGCGTCTTTCGCGACGGGCGCGATTACGCGGTCTACACCATGCCCAATCCGCCGCAGGCATTTGGCCCGGCTGCGGTCGCCCTGTTTGGTCGGAGGCACCTGGACGCGACAGACGTGAATCACTCCTTTGAAGGAAAGATCAAGGACGCGCGCATTTACGATAAAGCGCTGGATCGCGAAACCATCGCCGCGCTGCAACCCGGCAAGGTGGTTGGCGATATGAAACCGTGGGCCTGGTGGTCCTTTGCCGATGAGGGACTGCGGGAGAAGATGGGCCGCTTCACCGATATCCAGCTGATTGGTGACGTGCGTATCGTGGAGGGCTGTCTGGTGTTGGGAGGCAAAGGGGCGACGGTCATCAATACGTCCCACGGCGACAGTGCTGGGAAACAGACTTCCGCGCCGAAAGCATGGTCGTTCAACAGTCCCGTGCCGGATGAAGTCTTGCGCTCGACACGACTGCTGCGCGAGCGGCTTCTCGCGGACCCATATCGCCCGACCTACCACTTCTGCCTGCCGGAAGACATGGGATTACCCGGCGACCCGAACGGCGCGTTCTACCACAAGGGCCGCTATCATCTGATGTATCTCTACAACCGCAACGGCTCGGGCTTCTGCTGGGGCCACGTCTCCAGTGCGGACCTGGTTCATTGGCGGCATCATCCCGACGGGATCGGAGTGGGCCCGGGCGATGAGGGTTGCTTTAGTGGCGGGGCGTTCGTGGATGACGATGGCAGCGCCTATCTCTCCTACTGGATGCTCTGGGGCGCGAAGGGCATTGGCTTGGCCAAAAGTAGCGGCCCCATTTTCGATTCGTGGACCAAGCTGGAAGCCAATCCGGTCATCAAATCCACCGAGTTTGGCGTCACGGAGGTCAAGGATGCGAACGGCAAAAGTTCGTTCTACGGCTCAGCAGACCCATCCAACATTTGGAAGAAGGACGGACGCTACTACATGCTGACTGGCAACCTGCTCGTGCTGAACAAAATTGGCCGGGCCGCCGCCGCGCCGTTGTCCGAGCAGGGCGACCGGCTCTATCTGTGCGTGTCCGACGACCTGAAAACTTGGAAGTACCTCCACGTCTTCTACGACCGGAAACCGGAGTGGACGGACCGTAGCGAGGACAACATGTGCCCCAGCTTTCTGCCGCTGCCGTCGAGTTCGGCCGGCGGGCCACCGAGCGGAAAGCACCTGCTCCTTTTCATCAGCCACAACAAAGGCTGCCAATACTACGTTGGCGACTACCGGGACGACCGCTTCACCCCGAGCAGTCACGGCCGCATGACGTGGGTGGACAACACCTACTTCGCTCCCGAGGCGTTGGTGGATGGCCAAGGCCGCCAGATCATGTGGGCGTGGCTGACGGACAATCCGAGCGGCGAAAAAGCAAAGGGTTGGTCGGGCGTGTATGGTCTGCCCCGTTCCTTGTGGCTGGGTGACGACGGCACCTTGCGCATGGCCCTGGTGAAAGAACTCGAAACCCTTCGGAGCCACGAGAAGTCGTGGAACAACCTTGCGCTGGCCGACGGCGAAACCAAACCGCTTGAAGGCGTGGTGGGTGATTCGTGCGAACTCGCGCTGGAGATCAACGCGGGCACCGCTCAACGCTGCGGCCTGAAAGTCCGAGCCTCCAGCGGCGGAGAGGAGGAAACGCTTCTCTATTACGACGCGGCCAAGAAGGAACTGGTCTTCGACTCGACTCGCAGCGGCAAGGAAGGCCGCAAAGTCGTCGAGCGTGCTCCGTTCGCCTTGCAGCCGGGCGAGTCACTAAAGCTGCGCGTCTTCGTGGACAAGTCCGTGGTCGAGGTCTATGCGAACGATCGACAGGCCATTTGCCGGCGTGTGTATCCCACGCGGGTCGACAGCCCGGGGGTCTTCCTTTATGCCCAAGGCGGCACCGCCCGGTTCGAAGCGCTTCGGGCATGGGAAATGGCTCCTGCCAATCCGTATTGAATACAACGTGGGCAGCGAAGCAGCACAAATCATAACAGCAGCAGCATTTCTAGCAGCCTCATTCAATCAACTCATCCATATGATCAATCAACTCATCCATATGAAAATCATCACCTCACAACGCCTCGCTCTTGCGATCGGTTGCCTTTTTGCCACCGGACTCCATGCTAACGACCTGCTCATCGCTGATTTCGAAGGAGACACCTATGCTCCATGGCAAGTGACAGGCGATGCCTTTGGCACAGCGCCAGCAAAAGGCACTCTGTCCGGCCAAATGCACGTGGAAGGCTTCAAAGGCAAAGGACTGGTGAATTCGTTCTTCAAAGGTGATGACTCCACCGGCTCACTCGCGTCGCCGGAGTTTCGCATTGAGCGGAAGTTCATTGCGTTCCTCATCGGCGGCGGAAAGAGCGACAAGCTCGCGCTGCAGTTGCTCGTGGACGGCAAAGTCGTCCGCAGCGCAACGGGGCCAAATGAAAAGCAGGGCGGCAGCGAGTCGCTGGCATGGGAGTCGTGGGACGTGGCGGAGTTCTCAGGGAAAATGGCGACCCTCCGCATCATTGACGACGCGAAGGGCGGCTGGGGCCACATCAATGTGGACCACATCGTGCAGACGGACGTGAAGCCGAAGGGGTTCGCGAAGGACGTGGAGCGGCAATTCACGGCCACGACGCGCTACCTGCACATTCCCATCAAAAACGATGCGCCCAAGCGGGTGGTCACGCTGCTCGTGGACGGCCAGCGCGTCGTCCGCAACGACATCGAACTCGCCGACGCCGCGCCTGACTGGTGGGCGCCGATGGATGTGAGTGCGTGGAAAGGCAAAACTCTCACGCTGCGCGTGGACAAGCTGCACGCGGACTCCGCCGCGCTCAGTAGCATTGAGCAAAGCGACGCGCTCAAGGACGCGGGCAATCTCTACCGCGAGCCATTGCGCGGGCAGTTCCACTTTTCACCAATGCGCGGCTGGAACAACGACCCGAACGGCTGCGTCTTTTACAACGGCGAGTATCACCTCTTTTTCCAGCACAACCCCTACGGCTGGGGCTGGGGCAACATGCACTGGGGCCACGCGGTGAGCCGCGACATGGTTCACTGGGAGGAGCTTGGCGACAAACTCGCGCCGGACGACATGGGCCCGATGTTCAGCGGCAGCGCTGTCGTCGATTGGAACAACACCAGCGGCTTCGGCAAGGATGGCAAACCGCCGCTCGTGCTCATCTACACTGCGGCCGGAAACCCGACTGTGCAGGGCATCGCCTACAGCACGGACGGACGCACATTCACGAAATACGGCGGCAATCCGGTGCTGAAACAAATCACTGGCGGCAACCGCGACCCGAAGGTGATGTGGCACGAGCCGACGAAGAAATGGGTGATGGTGCTCTACGTCACCCTGCCCGGCGGCAAACACACGGTGCATTTCTTCACCTCACCCAATCTGCGCGAATGGACGCAGACGAGCATCACCGACGGGATCGCAGGCACGGCGTATCTGCATGAGTGCCCGGACTTTTTCGAGCTGTCCGTGGACGGCGACGCGACGAAAAAGAAGTGGGTGCTGCTCGGTGCCGACACCGCCTATGGCATCGGCACTTTCGACGGTGCGCGTTTCGCGCCCGAACAAAGCAATATCCGCGGCCATCGCGGACGCGACGCCTTCTACGCTCCCCAGTCATTCAGCGACATCCCGGCGAGTGACGGACGCCGCATCCTCATCGGCTGGTGGCGCACGGAAACCAAGGGCATGCCCTTCAACCAAAGCATGTCGGTTCCGCTCGAACTCAAACTCACGCAGACCGTCGACGGCCCGCGCATGACCTACACCCCGGTGAGGGAACTCGATTCGCTGCGGGCGAAGTCGCACAAGTTCGACATCGCGACGCTGAAACCCGAGGACAAGAATCCCCTCGCCGGAGTGCAGGCGGAACTCGTCGAACTCCGTGCTGAGTTCGAGCCGGGCGATGCCAGCGAAGTCCTATTCACCGTGCGCGGTGCGGCCATCGTCTTCGATGCGAAGAAGCAGGAGCTTTCCGTGAACGGTCATCGGGCACCCGCCCCGCTGCGGGACGGCAAACAGCGCCTCATCATCCTCTGCGACCGCACAGGCGTGGAAGTCTTCGCCAGCGACGGCCTGACGTTCATGCCGATGGCATTCCAGCCGAAAGCCGGCGACCTCGCGCTGAAAGTCGAAGCCAAAGGTGGCACCGCGAAATTCCAATCCCTGCAGGTCCACGAACTCAAGTCCGCCTGGATTGCCCGGTAACCAGCGACCTCATATGAATTCACGTCTTTTCCTCTGGTCTCTCGTCTCCGCCCTCGCGGGTTTCCTGTTTGGTTTCGATACCGTGGTCATCTCCGGCGCGGAGAAGACCATTCAGAACCTGTGGGGCCTGAGTCCGGCCATGCATGGTCTCGCGATGGGAGCAGCACTGTGGGGCACAGTGCTGGGTTCCCTGGTTGGAAGCTGGCCGACGGATCACTTCGGCCGGAAGAATACGTTGCTGTGGATCGGGTTACTGTTCCTCGTGGGCTCACTGTGGTCCGCTTTCGCGAATGAAGTGCATGGCTTCATGGCCGCGCGTTTCCTCGGCGGGATCGCCATCGGCGTGTCCACGGTGGCGGCGCCGCTTTACATCTCGGAGATCTCGCCACCGGAGAGCCGCGGGCGGCTGGCGGGGATGTTTCAGTTCAATATCGTCTTCGGCATCCTCGTCGCTTTCGTCTCCAACAGCCTGCTGGCGGACAGGGGTGAGAATGCGTGGCGCTGGATGCTCGGCATTATGGCGCTGCCTTCCGTGCTCTACACCATCGCCTGCTTCATGATCCCGGAAAGCCCGCGCTGGCTGCTCTCGCGCAAAAACGACCGTGCGGGTGGCATCGGGGTGCTGAGACTCATCACGCCCCAGGCCACCGCCGCCGAACTGGAGGCCAGCGCCGATGCGATGACCGCCGCCAGCGACGAAGGCAGCTCCGCTCAAGGCTTCTGGTGCAGGAGCATGAAGACGCCTATCCTCATCGCTTTCCTCGTCGCTTTCTTCAATCAGCTCTCCGGCATCAATGCCATCCTCTACTTCGCACCGCGCATTTTTGAACTGACCGGGCTCGGTCAGAAGGCCGCGCTGCTGCAATCCGTGGGCATCGGCATCACAAACCTCGTCTTCACCTTCGTCGGCCTGTGGCTCATTGATCGGCTGGGCCGGCGCACGCTGCTTTACATCGGATCGTTTGGCTACATCGCCTCCCTGGGACTGTGCTCATGGGCGTTTTTCACGGAGCACTTCTCCATCGTGCCGGCGTGCATCTTCGCCTTCATCGCCGCACATGCGGTAGGCCAGGGAGCTGTTATTTGGGTACTTATTTCGGAGGTGTTTCCTGATCGATTCCGTGCCCTGGGTCAGTCGCTAGGCAGCTTCACCCATTGGATATTCGCGGCGCTGTTAACCACGTTCTTCCCAAAGATGGTCGCCGCATTCCCCGCAGGTTACGTCTTTCTCTTTTTCTGCTTCATGATGGTGCTGCAGCTGATATGGGTGAGACTCATGGTCACCGAAACCAAAGGCGTCCCTTTGGAAGATATGGAGCGGCAACTGGGTATACGATAGAATTGCATGCACTAGCTGCTTTGGACGCGATTCCACTTTAATGAAACCCTTCCGCATTCTCACTTAGCACATGATTGTCGCCTTTTTTCATGTGAAAGGGATCGGCTGCTATTCGAGGGTGAGACCACAGCCCGTATTGACTCACGGCTAAATGTTACCGGAGGCGGGGGACCGTCAGGTCTTCGTTGACTCACGATCCAGGTTACCCAGAGCAGTGAAGAATTTCTTCAGTTTGACCTCAATGCTTTTCTTCAACGCAAACGGATCCAGCGTCGCGTGTTCGGCCCGCAGCTTCACCTTCGTTGCCTCCGGGATCTCCGGACTTTCCAGCAGCCGTTGATACGGGGTCTGGGGAGCCGCCTCGTAGATCCGTTTGGTCCGGCCGTTCTTCTTCTCCCGCTTCAAGAGCTTGAAGGTCGGCTTGAAGTGGTTGGTGAACTGGCTCCATTCCTTGGCATACAGATCGTTCATCAGCGGCACCAGCTCGGCGTGCCCGAAGCGGTCGTGCCCGAAGAGCTGCCGCACGTGCGTCCAGTTCTTCTGTTCGCAGTGCGCGTTGTCGTTCTTGCGATACGCCCGGCTGCGTGTCCAGGGCATCTTCGCCGGCCGGCCCGTCAGGTGCCGGTAGAGCGCCCAGTTGAGGAACTCCCCGCCGTTGTCGGTGTGGAAATCCTTCATCCCATACGGCACCACTTGTTCCAATGCCTTCAACTGCACCAGCACACTCTCGGCGCTCTTGTTCCACACCGCGCGGTTCTCCGTCCACCCGCTGTAAAGCTCGGTAAACGTAAGGGAATTCACATAATCACCCTCCGTGCTGTCATCGCAATGCGCCACCGTGTCCGCCTCGACGGAGCCGGGCCGGGTGGTGTCCGGCGGGCCGCCGCGCGTGGGCACCTCGTGACGCAGCAGCGTGCCCGGCCGCGTGGCCGAGATCCC
>CAMCCU010000069.1 GCA_945872975.1 Pedosphaera parvula Ellin514 | reverse complement strand
TGGAATGCGTCGGCTCGCCCACCGCCATCGGCGAAGGCATGGAGATGTGTCGTGACGGCGGCAAATATCTCGTGCTCGGTCACTATTGCGACGCCGGTCCGGTTTCGTGGAATCCACACGTCGTCACCCGCAAGCAGCTCACGGTCATCGGCTCCTGGTCCTACGAGCCACGGCATCTGCGCATGGCGCTGGAGTTCATGCGCGCGACGCAGCAGCAGTTTCCCTTCGCCGAGATGGTCACGCACCGCTTCACGTTGGAACAAGCGAACGAAGCGCTGGCGACGACGGCGAGTTGGAAGGCAGCCAAGAGCGTGCTCGTGCCGGGCTGAGTATGTTTGTTCTCGAATCACCACGGCTGACGTTTCGTCATCTGGCTCCGGGTGATTTGGACGACCTCGCTGCGCTGCACGCCGATTCGGAGGTCATGCGCTTTCTGGGTGGAGTCAGGACGCGTGATGCGAGTTGGGAGAGCTTGCAGCGCATTCGCCGCAGCTACGTCGGGAATCGCTTCGGGCTCTACGCCTCGGCGTTTAAGGCGGATGGCCGGTTCATCGGGCGCTGCGGGTTCATCCGCTGGAACATTGAGGGCATTTCTGAAATCGAAGTTGCCTACGCCCTGGCTCGCGACTATTGGGGCAGGGGACTGGCGACCGAGGCCGCTCGAGCGCTCGTTCGTTACGGCTTTGGTCAGCTCAAGGCACGCAGATTGATTTCGCTCATCCATCCGGAGAACGAACGTTCCATTCGCGTGGCAGAAAAGGCCGGACTGAAGTTTGAACGTGAAGCGGTGGTGAACGGGATTCGCATCCATCTCCACGCCGCCAGCGCCTAGTTAGCGATAGGGGAATAGAAGTAATTCTCCGCCGCGCCACGGTCCGTATTTGTCCTACCCTCCCAGGCATCCTTCGCCCGTGATTTCGATTTTACATCGAGTGCGCCCGTGTATCCTTGGCCCCCCGGCTTGACTCCAGATTATGCAGACCAAAGTCATCGAACTGCGCCAGTTGCTCGCGGAACGCTTCACGAACGCGCGCCGGACGGGAGTTTTCAGTCGCGCCGACGTCGTCCCGTCGGGCGTCGCGACGTTGGATGGCTTGCTCGATGGCGGCTTGCCTCGCGGCGGTTTCACGGAACTCGTCGCTGAAGGTCACGGCTCCGGCAGCGCGCAGTTCCTGCATCTCTGGCTCCAACGCGTCGCGGCGGACGGCCAATTCCTCGCGCTGATCGATGGTGCGGACAGTTTCGATGCGACGACGGAAGCGCCGGAAGTTCTCGCGCGCCTGCTCTGGGTGCGTTGCCGCAAAGCCGACGAAGCGCTTCAAGCCGCCGACATCATTCTGCGTGACCGCAACTTCCCGCTCGTCGCGCTCGATCTTCGGATGAATCCGCCCGCGCAGCTGCGGAAGATTTCCTCCGCAGTCTGGCATCGTTTCAAGCGGCTCCTTGAACAATCCCAGGCCACGGTCGTGGTCGTGACGTCTCAGGCGTTGGTCAGCGGAGCGAGTTGCCGCGTGCGCGTGGAGGCCGGGCTCGGGCTGGAAGCGTTGAAGGAATCGCGACTCGACTCACGCCTGCGGTTCACGTTGCTGCGCCAGGCGGGTTTGGAAACGGGCGCAGCTCAGGCCGGATGAACCATGTTCGCCGTCGTTCACATCCCGCGTTTCGCGTTGCAAGCTGCGCTGCGGCATCAGCCGGAACTGTGGCCGAAGCCGGTCGCTCTCATCGACCCGGATCAAACCACGCCGCGCGTGGTCGAGGTGAACGATGTCGCGCTGAAGTGCGGCATCGCGCTCGGCCAGACCGCGACGCAGGCGCTCGCCCGCTGTCGTGACGTCATCATTCGTCATCGCTCACTGAAGCAGGAAGCCGCCGCCACGCAGGCCGTGCTGCAATCCGCCGACAGTTTCTCGCCCCACATCGAGGCCACCGCGCCCGGGGTCTGCACGCTCGATCTGCGCGGGATCACGCTCTTGAAGGACGCGGATGCAGCGAAGGTCGCGGCGTGGGCGGCGCGGCTGCGAGAATCGATCGTGAGACTGAATCTGCGTCCGCGCGTGGGCATCGGGCCGACGCCGAACGTCGCACGACACGCGGCGCGCTGGACGGAGACGGTCGAAATCGTCGGCGACGCGCGCGCGTTCATCGCAACGCTGCCAGTCGCGGCGCTGGAGCCGTCGAGCGACGTGGAGTTGATCCTGCACAAGTGGGGCATTCGCACGGTGGGCGAACTGATCGCGCTCGGGCAGGAAGCGCTGGCGGATCGGCTGGGGCTGGAGGCGTTCGCGCTTTTCGCTGCTGCATCGGATAATTCCGTGCGCCTGCTCAAGCTCGTGCGACCGGAGGAACGCTTCGAGGAATCGTTCGACTTCGAGCAACCCGTCGAGACGATGGAGCCGCTGTTGTTCCTGTTGAGACGGTTCGTGGATCAGATCGGGCAACGACTGGAAACCACCGGTTTCGTGGCGGAGTTGGTGACGTTGCGGCTGCGGTTGGACTCCGGCGAAGTCATCGAGCGCCGACTGCGCGTGCCACAGCCGACGCGCGAAGCGAACGTGCTGTTCCGCATGTTGCAGACGCATCTGGAGTCGCTGCGCACGGAGTCGTCCATCGTGATGGTGGCGTTGACGGCGGACCCGACACGACCGCAGCAAAAACAGTTCGGCCTGTTCGAAGTGGCGTTGCGCGATCCGCAGCAGTTCCAGGAAACGCTCGCGCGGCTGAGCGCGCTCGTCGGCGCGGAACGCGTCGGCACGCCGGTGGTGGAGGACACGCATCGGCCGGACGCCTTCAAGCTGGTGCCGCCGGATTTCGAGAACGCGCCGGTGCCGGTGAAGGCTGCGAATCTTCTGGCGACGACACCGATCCGGCGCTTGCGTCCGGCGCTCGCGGCTCAGGTCGAAGGCGAGAAGACGCCGGTGGAGCTTCAGTGTTCCATCGCGAACGGGAAGCTGAAGATCGCGGTCGGGCCGTGGCGCAGTTCCGGTCAATGGTGGGAGGCGGGCAAGGTGTGGACGCGGGACGAGTGGGACGTGGCGACGCGCGACGGCAAGGTGCTGCGTCTCGTACAGCGTCCGTATGGCTGGTTCGTGGAAGGGATGTTGGACTAGAACAGAGCTTTGAAACCACGGATGAACACGAATGGACACGGATATGAATGAAGAAATATGTGCGTGGAACATTTCTGAAAGCCGAACCAGTAAGTCTGCCGAATCTGTGTTCATCCGTGTCCATCCGTGGTTAAGAAATTCCTCAAAGTGATGGAAAAGCAGCTCGTCATGTTCGCGCCGAAGAAGCCGCTGGTGGAGCGGTTCGGCGCGGAGTTTTTCCGGCAGGTTCCAGAACGGCCCGGCGTTTACCTCCTCTGCGGCGCTGGTGCGGGCGTGCTCTACGTCGGCAAGGCGAAGAATCTGCGCCAGCGTCTCGGCGATTATCGATCGGCGAATCTCGATGTCGTTCCGCGCAAGCTCCGCCGTCTGCTCTGTGCGGTGGAGCGGATTCTCTGGGACGAATGCGTGGATGAATCCGCCGCTCTGGAGCGCGAGCGTGAATTGCTGCTCACACTGCAACCGCGCTTCAACACCGTGGGCGTGCGCGCGGCGCGACGAGAATTGATCGGCTGGCGTGCAGCGAACGACGCGGTGGCGGTGGGCTGCGGTGAGTTGGTGAATGATTGGCCGGGGCGATTCGGTCCGACTGTGGGCGCGACGAGGGTTCACGCCGCGTTGCTACGGCTGCTGTGGTGGACGCTGCATCCGGCGGCGCATTGGGCGGAGATGCCGCGCGCGTTGCGGGCGGGACGATGTGCTCGCGAGTGGAGCTTTGCATCGGCGGAGGCGAACGAAGCCGGTGAACGCCTGCGCCTGTTCTTCCGTGGCGAATCGCCGGAGCTGGTGGAGTGGTTTGTGTGGAGCGCGGCGCGGCGCCCGGCGTTCGAGCGTGAATGGATCGCGCAGGACGCCGGCTGGTTGCTGGAGTTTTACGAGAAGGCGTGTGTGGAACCGGTGGAGGAGGGCGATGTCGCAATCGAGCTACATTGAACTTCACGCACGGAGCGCCTTCAGCTTTTTGCGCGGCGGCTCGCTGCCGGAGCAATTGGCGCAGCAGGCGGCGGCGTTGGAGTTGCCGGCGCTGGCGGTGTGCGATCGAATGGGCGTCTATGGCGCGCCGCGATTGACGAGCACGGCGAAGGAGGCGGGCATCCGTCCGATCATCGGGTCCGAGCTGGTGATGGAAGACGGCTCGGTGCTGCCGGTGCTGGTGGAATCGCGCACCGGTTACCAGAACCTCTGCGCGCTGCTGACGCAGGCACATCTGCGCGCGCCGAAGGGCGAGGGCGTGGTGCGATGGGAGGAATTGCCGGAGTTCACGGAAGGGCTGGTGGCGTTGACCGGCGATGATGAAGGGCCGTTGGTCCGAAGCCTTCTGCAAACCGGCGCGCTGCCAGAGCCGGGCGCGTGTGTGCAGCGATTGGTGCGGACGTTCGGCGAACGGAATGTGTTCGTGGAGATCCAGCGGCATCTGCAACGCGGGGAGGAACGCATCAACGATCGACTGATGGATTTGGCGCATGCACATCGGTTGCCGCTGCTGGCGACGAACGGCGTGATGCACACGACGCCGGTGGGGCGTCAGATCGCGGACGTGTTCACCTGCCTGCGGCATCACACGACGCTCGATGGCGCGGGGCGGTTGCTGTCGCTCAATCGCGAGCGGCATCTCAAGCGCGGCGACGAGATGGTGGCGTTGTTCGCGGATCTGCCGGAGGCGATTCTCAACACGCAACGGCTCGGGGAGCGGCTGAGCTTCACGCTGGCGGATCTGGGCTATGAGTTCCCGAAGTTCCCGGTGGGCGCTGGCGAAACGATGGAGGGCGTGTTGCGCGAGTTGACGCTGCGCGGGGCGCGCGGACGTTACGCGGGCGAGATTCCGGAAAAGGTTCGCCTGCTGCTGGAGAAGGAGCTGACGCTGATCAACAAGCTCGGATTCGCGGGCTACTTCCTGATCGTGGCGGACCTCGTCCGGTTCTGTCGCGAGAACGATATTCTCGCGCAAGGTCGCGGCAGCGCGGCGAACAGCGCGGTGTGTTTCTGCCTCGGCATCACGGCGGTGGACCCGCTGAAGTTCAACGTGCTGTTCGAGCGGTTTCTCAGCGAGAGCCGCAAGGGCTGGCCGGATATCGACATCGATTTGCCGAGCGGCGAACGGCGTGAGCGGGTGATCCAAGAAGTGTATCGGCGCTACGGTCCGCATGGCGCGGCGATGACCGGCACGGTGATCACGTATCGCGGGCGCAGCGCGGCGCGGGAGCTGGGCAAGGTGCTCGGGTTTCCCGTGGATGTGCTGGAGCGCTTCTCCAGCTTGTTTGCCAACGGCGATTTTCCGCACACGCTCGATTTGCTGGCGCAGATGGAGCAGGCGGGTCTGGCGCGGACGCATCCGCGCGCAGTGGTGTTTGCGGAGCTGTATCAACAGATGCGCCGGCTGCCGCGACATCTCGGGCAGCATTCCGGTGGGATGATTATCTGTCAGGGCGCGCTGAACCGCGTGGTGCCGCTGGAGAATGCCGCGATGCCCGGGCGCGTGGTGGCGCAGTGGGACAAGGACGATTGCGAGGAGCTTGGGATCATCAAGGTGGACCTGCTCGGGCTGGGGATGATGGCGGCGTTGCAGGATATGGTGACGCTGACGATCCAACGCGGGCGCGCGGTGGATCTGGCGCAGTTGCCGGAGAATGATCCGGAGACGTTCGCCCTGATGCAGCGGGCGGATACGATCGGCGTGTTCCAGATCGAGAGTCGCGCGCAGATGGCGACGTTGCCGCGCATGAAGCCGGTTTGCTTCTACGACGTGGTTGTGGAGGTGGCGATTATCCGGCCCGGCCCCATCGTCGGCGATCTGGCGCATCCGTATCTGCGCCGGCGCAACGGCGAGGAGGAGGTGACTTACTACGCGCCGCAACTGAAGCCGGTGCTGGAGCGCACCCTGGGCGTGCCGCTGTTTCAGGAGCAGATGCTGGAGATGGCGATGGTGATGGCCAGGTTCTCAGGCGATGAAGCGGAGGATCTGCGTCGCGCGATGAGCTTTCATCGGTCGGAGGAGCGGATGCGTCACGCGGAGGAACGGTTGCGCGCGGCGATGGATCGGGCGGGCGTGAAGCCGGAGATCGCGGAGAAGATCGTGGGCGCGGTCAGCTCGTTCGCGCTCTACGGCTTTCCGGAATCGCACGCGATCAGCTTCGCGCATCTGGCGTATGCGAGCGCGTATCTGAAGACGCATCGCGCGCCGGAGTTTTACTGCGCGCTGCTGAACAACCAGCCAATGGGGTTCTATTCGCCCGCGACGCTGGTGAAGGACGCGAAGCGGCACGGCGTCAATGTGCGCCCGGTGTGCATCGCGCGTTCGGACTGGTTCACACACATCGAGCCGGACGGCGCGCTGCGGCTGGGGTTGCGTCAAGTGCAGGGGCTGAATCATGGGCGTGCCGAGGGTCTGTTGGCGGCGCGGCAGCAGAAGCCGTTTACCTCGATGGATGATTTGCGGCAGCGGACCAAGCTAGCGAAGGAAGAGCTGCGGACGCTGGCGGAGATCGGGGCGTTGAACGGCCTGAGCGAACATCGGCGGGCGGCGTTGTGGGAGGCGGAGCGGACGGTCAGGGCGGGGGATCTGTTTTCGGAGTCCGTGGGTCACGATCAAAGCTCCAAACCCCAAGATCCAAGCACCAGCGGGATGCGAAAGGCGGAACACGCATCGCCATTGCCGAGGATGGATCCGTTTGAGCGGACGTTCGCGGATTACTCGGGGCTGCGACTCACGACGGGGCCGCATCCGATGGCGCTGGTGCGTGAGCGGTTGTCGGACGTGTGGCGGGCAGGCGATTTGAAGCAGGCGAAGAACGGCGACTACGTGCGCGTGGCGGGACAGGTGATCTGTCGTCAACGACCGGGCACGGCGAAGGGTGTTTGTTTCGTTAGTCTCGAGGACGAGACGGGCATCTGCAATGTGATCGTGGCGCCGGGCTTTTTCGAGGCGGAGCGGCTGAAGATTACGACCGAGCGGTTTCTCTTGATGGAAGGGCTGGTGCAGAGCCGGCACGGGACGATTCACATCCAGGCGCGGCGGGTGGAGGCGCTCGTTTATGCGGGGCTGGATGAAGTCGAGTCACACGACTTCCATTGATCCCAAATCCAGCTGTTGAATTGGCCGCGAAAGAACGCATAGAGCACAAAGAGAAGATTTTTATGCACGGACGCAGGCAGAGGCGCAGTTCCCCCAGCGGGTGAAGCCGAAGTCTGGAATCGTTTTGACTCCAACTTCATTTCTTTACGTTCTCTGCGTCCTTTCGCG
Organism: Pedosphaera parvula Ellin514; assembly: GCA_945872975.1. Lineage (GTDB taxonomy): Bacteria > Verrucomicrobiota > Verrucomicrobiia > Limisphaerales > JADJPG01 > JADJPG01. The sequence goes on along the minus strand of CAMCCU010000069.1, from coordinate 7,913 downwards.
GCTATTCCAACTGCTGTTTTTAGGCTGAAGGCGGAGCTACGGCATGGAGGTCATGCCGCGGGAGATGGCGTATTTGGTCAGGCCGGCCACGGTGTGAATCTCCAGCTTGCGCATGATGCGCTCGCGGTGCGTCTCGATGGTGCGCACGCCGATGCCGAGCCGGTCGGCGATTTGTTTGTTGAGGAGACCTTCGGCGATGAGGGAGAGCACTTCGCGCTCGCGATCGGTGAGATGTTGCTGAGGCGGGGCGTCGGACGGACGCCGTGAGCTGTCGGTCATTTCCTGGACGAGGACTTTGGAAACGGACGGGCTGAAATATACTTCGCCCTTGTGGACGGCTTTGATGGCAGCGACGAGTTCCGCCGGAGCGCTGTCCTTGAGCATGTAGCCGCGTGCGCCGGAGCGAACGACTTGGGCGATGTATTCCTTGCTCTCGTGCATGCTGAGGATGAGGATTTTCGCGTTGGGCACCTGCTTGCGGAGATGCCCGATGGCTTCGAGGCCGTTCATGTGAGGCATCGAGATGTCCATGACGATGACATCGGGCAACGTGAGCTTGGCTTTGCGCAGGGCTTCCTGTCCGTTGGCGGCGTCGCCGACGACTTCCAGTTCCGGCTGCGCGCAAAGGTGGGATTTGATTCCGTCGAGAACGATCGGGTGATCGTCCACGAGTAGGAGACGAATTTTGCTGGGCTTATCCTTTTTCACCGGTTTTGTGTTTTGAGTTTTCAATGGTTTTCAGCGGCATCTCGACCGTGATTTCCGTGCCTGATCCTGGCGTGGAGCGGAGCTGGCAATGACCGCCAAGCAGCGCGGCGCGCTCGCGCATATCGACGAGGCCCATGCCGCCGGGCTTGCTGCGGCGGGTGCGTGGAGCGAGCGGATCGAAGCCGCACCCGTTGTCGGCGATGGCGGCGCAAAGCTTGGACGCCTGTCGCGCGAGGCGCAGCGACACCTTGGTGGCGCGCGAGTGTTTCTCGATGTTGCCGAGCGCCTCTTGGAAGATGCGATAGAGGTTGAGCTCGATGTCGCTCGGAATCGTTTGCGGCAGGCGGTTGATGGTGAGGTCGATGGTGACGCCGGTGCGCTCGCCGAATTCGCTGCACAAGCTGCGGAGCGCGGGAGCGAGACCGAGATCGTCAAGTTCGCTCGGGCGGAGATTGCGGGAGATCCGGCGGACTTCGCCGATGGCTTTTTCGAGGTGCGCCTTGGCTTTGAGAGTGTCGCGCCAGGTGGCTTCGTCGCTGGAGGCGAGCTTTTCCTCGATGGCCTGGAGGCGAAATTTCACGGAGGAAAGAATCTGGATCACGCTGTCGTGGAGCTCGCGCGCGACGCGGCGGCGCTCGGCTTCCTGCGCTTCGCGGATGAGCGTGGGTAGGCGGCGCAGGGTTTCCTCGGATTCCTTGCGGCGGGTGATGTCGCGCGAAATGATCACCGCGCGCTGGGGCAGGTCGTGCTCGTCGAAGATCCAGTTCCCGATGGATTCGAAGGTGCGATAACTCCCGTCTTCGTGACGGACGCGAATCTCGGCGTGCCGGCTCTCGCGGTGCTGGAGGGATTGCTCCCAGGCCTGGGCGAGCGCGGGGCGGTCATCGGGATGGACGAGTTCGATGAACTGTGTGCCGGGCATTTCCTCCGGTTGATAGCCGAGGCTCGTGCGGTGCGAAGGGCTGGCGTAGAGGAAGCAGCCATCCACGTCCACGAGGCTGATCAAGTCGAGTGTGTTCTCCGCGATGAGACGGTATTGTTCCTCGCTGCGGCGCAGGGCGGCTTCGGCCTCAAGGCTGGCGCGTTCCATCGCCTTCTTTTGCAGCGCGTTTTTGATCGAGGTGGGAAGGCGCTTGAGGCTGGCCTTGAGGATGTAATCATCCGCGCCTTCGTGAATGCATTCCACGGCGACTTCTTCTGAGCGCGTGCCGGTGACGAGGATGAACGGGATGTCGTGGTTGTGTTTGCGCAGCAACTGCAACGCGGCCAGTGCGTCGAACGAGGGAAGGCTGAAGTCGGAGAGGATGATGTCGGGTCTTGGACCTTGGAGCTCGGCAAGGAAGGCTTCGCGAGTGCAGATGCGGCGGGTGCGGAAGCGGAGGCCAGCTTCGCGCAACTCTGCTTCGATAAACTCGGCGTCTTGAATGACGTCCTCAATGATGAGTATGTCGAGTTCCTTCTTCATTCATCCGGAAGCGGGTCTTCGTCACCGTGAGCAATGGCTGTCTCTAACAGCGGCAGTGCTCGTGGTCGAGGGAAATTCCCGGAGGAGGGTTGCATGTTGAGATAGGCGGTTCCGGTTTCCCACTCGTCGCTGATGATAGATGCCGCGAATCATTTCCGGTGCGTTGTGATGAAAGCGATCCGGAATGAAGAACGCTCTGGCCAAAGACGCTGCCGCCACGCCGAAGCTCATCGACATTGAGCGCGCCGTAGTTCACGCGTCGGTCGGCAAGCTGCGGGCGGTCGGCGAGTCGGCGCAACCGCTGGAGCGAGTAGTGTTCGCGGTAGAGCTGGCGCTGGCGGGGTTGTCGCCGAGGTGCGCGACGAGGGCGGTGTTTTTCGGGTGCCTGAGGAGGCCATTGGCCACGGTCCGCATGGAGAACGCGACCGCGGCGGCGAGGCCGTCGCGGATGCGGGAGCCGGAGTCCACGAAGTCCCGCTCGGCCTGCGGGGAAAGGTTCGAGAATGCCGTTCTCCCGCCAAATCGCATCGCGCTGCGGCCAGTCCTCAGCGGCAGCAGGAAGAGCAGGGGACATGCTTAGTGCGATTGCTCGTGGGGTTTGTGCTTTTAGCTCGCGCAGGAAGAAGTTCCCCCTGCACGACGATCTGTTGGGGGGGTCCATCGCCGCGGACGGCGACCAGCGGGGTGAATGGCGAGATGCCAGCGGGATTCGTTGGCGACGATTCCGCGAGCAGAGCATTCGCCAGCAGCTTTCTCGCAAGAACGCAATCGACGATCGCCGTCGTCGCAGCCCACGCCTTCCTCATTCTGGAAATAGATGCGGCCGTCGGCGAACACCGGGGACGCCGAGAAGCCTCCACCCAGGCGCTCGTTCCAATGCACCTTGCCGGTCTTTGCATCGGCGCAGGTCGCGATGCCAGCGTCCGACACGAAGTAGAGTTCCGTAATTGATTGCAGTCTGCCGCCACAACACGTCGCCATCCAGATTCAGACACGCCGTGCCGAAGTGTCCGAAGTGGACGTGGATCCGGCCATCGCGCACCAGCGGAGTGAGACTTGCATGACCGTTCTTGCGATGGAGGCTCGACCCATCCTGCGGGCTGAATACGTTCGTGCTCCAGAGCAGCTTCCCGTCCCGCGAATCCAGGCATATTGCGGTCAACTTCAGATCTTTCGCACCCTCGATAGACTTCGACGTCGTGAGATACAGGCGACCGTCAACGAGCACAGGCGAAGACCATCCGCTCCCCGGAATCGCAGTCTTCCACGCCACGTTTTGCGTCGCGCTCCAGCGAATCGGCACGTTCTTCCCCGGTGAATGTCCCTGTCCGGTCGGCCCGCGAAACTCCGGCCAGTCGTGCGCACCCAGGGCGAACACCATGAGGTTTGCCAATGCGGCAAGCCCGATCCTTCTGGGTGTGGGATTCATGGGCACTGCAATTATCCTCTCGAAGCATCGGTGCCAAGGGCGTTGTCAGCGCGTGTTGTCAGCGCGTGTTGTCAGCGCGTGTTGTCAGCGCGCGTGACGGATTTTATCGAGCAACACCGCGCCGAGAATCACCAGGCCGAGCACGACCTTTTGCGTGTAGCTCTCGACGTTGGTGAGGTTCATGCCGTTTTGGATCACGGCGATGGTGAAGGCGCCGGTGAGCGTGCCGAGCATTTTGCCTTCGCCTCCGCTGAGGCTGGTGCCGCCGACGACGACGGCCGCGATGACGTAAAGCTCATACATGTTGCCGTAGGTCGCGGAGCCGCTCTTGAGCTGCGAGGCCATAATCACGCCGCCAAGTCCGGCGAGGAGCGCGCTCGCGATGTAGGCAAACATCAGCACGCGCTTCACCGGCACGCCGGAGAGGCGCGCGGCCTCGCTGTTGCCGCCGACGGCGTAGAGATAGCGGCCCAGCTTCATACGCGACATGAGCACGTGCGCCAGGGCGTAGAGGACGAGCATGAGCACGACCGCGTTGGGCAGGCTCATGAGGTCCGCGCCGCGGCCGAGCCAGACGAAGGAATCGGGGATTTGGTAAATGGACTGGCCTTTGGCCAGGATGTAGGCGAGTCCGCTGCCGACGAGCATCATGGCGAGCGTGACGATGAACGGCGGAATGGCGAACCGCGTGATCATCGCTCCAGAAAATGCGCCGATGATTCCGCAGAGAGTGATGGCCGCGACGCAGGCGAGCAGCATTCCTCCGAAGGACGCATTCACGCCACCGGCAAAATCGCGGATGAAGCCCGCTGTCAGCACCGCCGACAGCGCGAGCAGGCTGCCGACCGAAAGGTCGATGCCGCCGGTGATGATGACCATCGTCATGCCGACGGCGACGATGGCGATTACGGCGATCTGGTTGGCGATGTTCAGCATGTTCTCGGATTTCAGAAAATTCGGCCACCGATAGCTGCGCGGCGTGATGACGCGAGGCTCACCAAGCGCAGGGAAGTCCGTCTTCAAGTCGGAGAAGAGGAGCCATGCCCCGGTGACTTGCGTGCAGGCGATGGCGTCAAGCTTGCCGCCGGCCGCGTTGATTTTCGCCAGGGCTTCCCGCGCCTCCTTGGGCTGGCCTCTCACGGTCTTGAGGACTTGCCCGCCGGAAGCAGCGAGCTCCCGCTCGATGCTTGCGGCAAACGCCGTGTCGCCGGGCTGGTCGCTGGCGGCGACGAGCACGCGTGGTGTCTTGCCGAACTGCTGCTGAATCGCGCTGATGACTTGCTTCGCCGCCGCTTCGCCCGCGGGCGACTGCTCACTGTAGGTGGCCACGCTGAAGAACGCGCAGAGCAGCAGGAGCACGAAGATCATTCCGTAGTCGGAGAGGAATCGGGAGAGCGAGTGTTTCATGGCGTCAGGCGACCGCGAGTTGCATGATCTGCTCCTGTGTCGCGCGGCGGGCGTCGGCAATCTCGCCGGTCACGCGACCTTCATGCATGACCAGGATGCGATCAGCCATGCCGAGCACCTCGGGCAGTTCAGAGCTGATCATGACGATGGCTTTTCCGGCGGCGGCGAGCTCGTTCAGCAGTAGATAAATTTCATACTTCGCGCCGACGTCGATGCCGCGTGTCGGCTCGTCGAAAATCAGCACGTCGCAATTTCGCGCGAGCCATTTTGCCAGCACGACTTTTTGCTGGTTGCCGCCGGAGAGATTGCCGGCGCGCTGCTCCTGATTCGGGACTTTGATCCTGAGCTGGTCCACGTAGCGGGCGAAGTGCGTGCGTTCCTGGCCGAGTTGCACGAAGCCCCGGCGGGAAAGCCAGGTGAGATTCGGCAGACCAAAGTTTTCGCGAACCGAATGCCTGAGCACGAGTCCCTGCAGTTTGCGATCTTCGGTCAGGAGACCGATCCCAGCTGCAATCGCATCCTGTGGAGAGCGGAGGGCGAGGACGTTGCCATCAAGCCGGATTTCGCCCGCCTCGCGCGGATCGGCTCCGAAGATGAGCCGGGCTGTTTCCGTGCGGCCCGCGCCAACAAGACCGGTGAGCGCGAGGATTTCGCCGCGGCGCACGGCGAACGAGACATCGCGCACCGCGCGGCCGCGACGCAGGCCGGAGACTTCGAGCCGCGGCGCGCCAAGCGTAACGGCCCGTGCGGGAAATTCGTCCTTCAGTTCGCGACCGACCATCAGCTCGATCATCTGGTTTCGCGTGATCTGAGCAACGGGCCGTTCGCCCACGTTCCTGCCGTCGCGTAGCACAGTCACGCAGTCGGCGACGGTGAAAACCTCATCGAGGCGATGGCTGATGTAGATGATGCCGATGCCGTGGCGTTTCAGGTCGCGGATGATTTCAAAGAGCCGCTCCACTTCGTGCGAAGTCAGCGCCGCGCTCGGCTCATCCATGACGATGATGCGCGCATCGAAGGCGAGCGCCTTGGCGATTTCGACGAGCTGCTGCTGCGCCGTGGTGAGCCGCCGGCAGGGAACGTCCAGGTCGATCTCCACGCCAAGGCGTTTGAAGAGTGCAGCCGCACGTTCGCGCTCCTGCTTCCGCGCCACGAACCCGGCTCGCGTCACCTCCTGGCCGAGGAAGATGTTCTCCACCGCGGTGAGACCGGGGACGAGATTGAACTCCTGATAGATCACCGCCACGCCCGCGTTGCGCGAATCCAGCGGGGAATCGAAGGGCGTCACGCGCCCGTCGATGGAGAGCGTGCCTTCATCCGCGCGATGCGCGCCACCGAGGACTTTCATGAGCGTGCTCTTGCCCGCGCCGTTCTCCCCGAGCAACGCCAGCACTTCGCCCGTGCGCAGGCTGAGATCCACCCCGCGCAACGCCTGCACGCCGGGGAATGACTTCACGATGCCGCGCATCTCCAGGAGCGGCTCGGCGGCGCTCATACGCCCATCGCGGCTTCGAGGGCCTTCCGCATCACCGCCGCATCCGGAGTGATGCCGGTCCAGTATTGGACGCCCACGATGCCCTGGTTCACGAGCATGCCGAGACCGTCGATGGCGCGGCATCCGCGCGCCGCGGCGTCGTCGAGGAAGCGCGTGCGGACCGGACTGAAGACCACGTCGGCCACGACCATGCCGGGCTTCATCGAACTCAAGTCGAGGGCCAGCCGCGCCTCCGGGGCGTAGAGGCCGATCGAGGTGCCGTTGATGACGATGTCCGTGCCGGCGGGCACGGCGTAGTCTCCGCTCCACACGACGAGTTCGGCATCGAGCTTCAGCTTGTCGCGCAAGAGTGCGACCAGTTCCGCGCCTCGCAGCTTGGAGCGGTTTACGATGGTGATTCGCTTGGTTCCCGCGAGACCGAGTTCCACGGCGATGGCGCGCGCTGCACCTCCAGCTCCGAAGAGCACCACGGATTTCCCTTTCGGATCGATCTCCGTCTCCAGGGATTTTAGGAATCCCTTCCCATCAGTGTTCTCGCCGATGAGCTTCTCGCCACGCCGGACGACGCAATTCACCGCGCCCATGACTGCGGCGGACTCGCCCAGGCCGTCGAGGTGCGGAATCACGGTGACCTTGTGGGGCAGGCTGCAATTGAAACCACGGAAGCCCATCGCCTTTGCCCCGCGCACGGCGGCGCTGAGATCCGTGGGCGTGACCTCCATGTTGATGTAGCGCCAGTGCAACCCGTGGTGCGCAAAGGCGGCCTCGATCATGGCCACGGTGGGATTGCCCGCCGCGCCTTGAGACATGGAGCCGACGAGTTCGTGGAGAAAGTTTTCTGTGCTCATAGGTTACTTCAGCTCGGGGTCCTTCATCGCGTCGGCCTTGCGGTAGAGGCTCGTTGGGATGAGCATCTGCGGCGGCAATGTTTCGCCCTTGGAGTGGCGGATGATGGCATCGACAATCTGCACGCCCATCTTGTCGGGAAATTGAATCGGGTCGGCGTAAATCTTGCCGTCCTTGATCGCCTGCTTGCCCTCGGGCTGGCCGTCGAATCCGATGATCAACACCTGCGTCCTGCCGGCCTTTTCGAGCGCAGCCCGGGCCCCGAGTGCTGCGGGATCGTTGATGGCGAAGATGCCGCGCAGATCCGAGTGCGCCTGCAACGCATCCTCGGCGGCCTTGTAGCCCATGTCCTTCGCGCCGCCGCTCTCCAGCTCTGTGACGATGGAGATCTTCGCCTTGCCGCCCGCGTTGTGCGCGTTGATGACTTCGGTGAAGCCCTTCACGCGAAGCTGGCACGACTCGGCCTGCTTGAAGTGGAGCACGGCAATCTTGCCGCCCGCCTCACCGAGCGCCTCGATCATCGCGCGCCCCGCTTCCTTGCCGCCGCCAAAATTGTCGGTGGC
>CAMCCU010000068.1 GCA_945872975.1 Pedosphaera parvula Ellin514 | reverse complement strand
ACGCAGGTCAGCGTCACAGACTCGTAGCCCGCGTCGGGGAAGAGCGTGAAGCCGTGGCCGGCGGCCCAGTCGCGCGTCATCTGGTTGGTCTTCTTGTGACGCGCAAAGCGGGCCTCCAAACCTTCGGCGTAGAAATCATCGAGCTTCGACGCGAGCGCGTAGACGTGCGGGATGGCCGGCGTGCTCGGAGTCATGTTGTCCTTCGCGTTCTTCTCGAACTCCACGAAGTCGAAGTAATAGCCGCGATCCTTGATCGTCGCGGCCTTGGCCAGCGCGGCGGGCGAAGCGGCGAACACCGCAAGGCCGGGCGGCAGCGCGAAGGCCTTCTGCGTGCCGGCGAGCAGGACGTCGATGCCCAGTTCGTCGAAATTGATCGGCAGCGCGGTGAGCGAGCTGACGGCGTCCACGATGAACATCACGTCGGGATATTTCTTCTTGAGCGCGGCGATCTCAGCGAGCGGCGACATCGTGCCGGTCGAGGTTTCGTTATGGATGAGCGTGAGCGCGTCGAACTGGCCGGTGGCGAGCTTCTTGTCGATCTCCTCGGCGCGGATGGGCGAGCCCCACGGAACCTGCAAGCCTTCGGCCTGCTTGCCGCAGCGCAGGCTGACGTCGAGCCACTTGTCGGAGAACGCGCCGCACATGCAGTTCAAGACTTTCTTCGCGACGAGATTGCGGATGGCGCCTTCCATCACGCCCCAGGCGGAGGAGGTGGAGAGATAGACGAGCTGTTTGGTGGCGAGCAGCGTCTGCAGCTGCGGCTGCATCTTTGCGACGAGGTCTTTGAAGCCCTGGCCGCGATGGCCGACCATTGGCGAGCAGAGCGCCTTGAAAGTCTTTTCGCTGACTTCAACCGGACCGGGGATGTGCAATTTTACGTGTGCCATAATTCAAAAATCAAGAGGCAGAAGTTTTCACAAGCTCCGGCGGGAGGCAAGTTTCGTTTCAGTTCAGCAACGTAAGCAGGGCGTTTGTTGAGAATCAGTTCGCGAGATGCTCCGGGCGTTAAATTCACTTTGCCTTTGGAGTTCGATTCGCAACACTCGGCCACGATTTTTATGAGCAAGAACACCGGTCACAACGTCTCCAAAAAGTTTGCCTCTTACCCGCGCCTGAATCCGTTCGGCGTCGGCAAGAACATTTCCGCCGCCGACCTCATCGATCAATCGATGCTCGCCTACAACGGCGGCCGTCTGCGTGAGGCCGCGCAGTTGCTCGCGAGGAAGATGCTGCCGAACGACGGCTTCATCGGCATGTCGCTCACGGGCGCGCTCACGCCCGCGGGTTTGGGCAAGAGCTGCCTCATCCCGTTGATGAAGGCGGGCTTCGTCGATTGGATCATCTCGACCGGTGCGAATCTCTATCACGATCTGCATTTCGGCCTCGATATGCAGCTGCACTCGGGCACGCCGTTCCTCGATGACACGCAACTGCACAAGGATGGCGTGATCCGCATCTACGACGTGCTGTTCGATTACAACGTGCTGCTCGACACCGATGAGTTCGTGCGCGAAGTCATTCAGGCGCCGGAGTTCCAGAAGCCGATGGGCACGGATGAATTTCACTACCTCCTCGGCAAGTATGTTCAGGCGCGCCAGAAGAAGCTCGGCATCAAGGACAGCTCGGTGCTCGCGACGGCTTACGAGTGCGGCATCCCGATCTTCACCAGCAGCCCGGGCGATTCGAGCATCGGCATGAACGTCGCCGCGATGGCGATGCGCGGCTCGAAGCTGATCCCGGACGTGAACCGTGACGTGAACCAGACCGCCGCCATCGTCTATCACGCCAAGAGCACCGGCCACACGAGCAGCGTGTTCATCCTCGGCGGCGGCAGCCCGAAGAATTTCATGCTCCAGACCGAGCCGCAGATTCAGGAGGTGCTGGGCATCCAGGAGAAGGGCCACGACTACTTCCTCCAATGCACCGATGCGCGTCCGGACACCGGCGGCCTGAGCGGCGCGACGCCGGCGGAGGCTGTGAGCTGGGGCAAGGTGGATCCGGACAAGCTGCCCGACAGCGTCGTGTGCTACACCGACAGCACCATCGCCCTGCCGTTGCTCACCGCGTATTTGATGGCCCGCGTGAAGCCGCGCAAGCTCAAGCGCCTCTATGATTCGCGCGACGCGATCCTGGAAACCGTGCGCTCGAAGTATTTGAAGACCGGCACGGTCAGCAAAGTTCTCACGAGCCGCAAAATCGCCAAGCGCGGCAGCAGCATCGGGCTCAAGAAGTGAGCGACGCTCCGCCAAGCCTGGGGCAACGTCTCGCGCCTCTGCTGGGTGGCGGCTTCTTCCGGCCGTTAAGCCGGCCTACCGCCGCCATCTACGTCGATTGCGCGGAGCGGTTGGTGGAGGCGGCGGATGACGGCGGGCAGGTGGCGCACGCCGAGGCGCGGCTGCTCATTCGCGAAGTGCTGGTGCGCCATCCCGACGTGCAGCTCGACGAGGATGAAGGCGGCCAGTTCCGCGATCTCAATCAGCGCGCGGCCCAGTTCTTCAACAAGCTCATCGAAGTCCGCTGGCTGCAGCCGCGCCGCGTGAGCCTCGATGAACATTACGTGCTCATCACCCCGTCGCTGCGACGGCTGCTCCACATGCTGCGCGAGCTGGCCGAGGATCGTCCCGCTGAATTGAAGGACTTCGCCGCCACGCTCCGTTCGCTGTGCGGCGACCTGCTCCGCGAAGGCGCGCTCGATCCGAACCGTCTTGGTCCCGAGGAGATGCGCCAGACCGTGAAGGATCTGCTCGCGCGCGCCGAGCGGGCCGATGACCAGATGCACGCGGTCGAGACGCTCATTCTCCAGCAGGAAACGGCGCAGCGCGCGAGCGGCACGGCGCAGGAGACGCTGCAACGGTTCCTCGTCGAGTTTCACGCCGGCGAACACATGGTGTGCTACGACGCGCTGCAACAGGCGGGCCTGCTGCCGCGCTTGAACGAGGCGCGCGCCGTCGTGCAGGAGGCGCTCTACGAACCTTTCACCAAGCAGCGCCTCGCCGAGGGACTCGCGAAGCATCTCGATCTCGACGCCACCGCCGCCTACGCCGAGGCCGAGCGCTGGCTGGTCCGCCTCGAACGCCAGATTGCCACCATTCCCGTGAAGCAACGGATCATCGATGGGCGCATGGCGGACTTCAGCAAGCTGTCGGCGGCGCGCTACCGGTATCAGACGGAGATGCGTGGACGTCAGTCCGAACAGGTGAAGGCGTACATCGACGCGTCGGCCCGCGTTGATGCCGGGAAGTCTTTCGCGGACCTGGCCGACGAGCCGGGCATGACGCTGCTCTCGCCCACGGTGGAACTGTTCTTCGGTCTCGATTCGCTTTCGCCGCGCCGCCGCTCCCGCGCCGCCGTGGACTTGTCCCTCGCCGCGCCGCCGGAGAGCGGTGATGCGGAAACTGCGAAGGAAGAGATTCGCCGTCGCAACTTAAGCATCCTGACTCCGCAGCGCGCCGCGCGGTTCATCGAGAAATTTCTGCCGGAGAAAGGCGCGCGCATTTCCACCGAACACCTGCGCATCACCGTCGAGGATGACCTGCTCGATCTGCTGGCCGCGCTCGCCTTTGATCGCGGGTCGTCCGGCCCCGCGCAGCGCAGCGTGCGCTGGCGCGTTCATCCCGCCCGCGCGGACTTCGGCACGGAGCCGGAACGCATTCCTCGCGACACGCACTCCGGCCGGCTGATCGAACGCTTTACCCTCGAACGAATTTCCTGACATGGCTCTACCCTGGCCCACCTTTGAAACCTGGAACCGCATCCGCGAAGACGACCGCGCCGCGCTGTCCGACGTGCTCACCGAACTGCTCGCGCACGGAGCGCTGCTCGGAGACGCCGGCCGCGACCGCGAGCTTTACCTGCTGGCCCGCGAATATCAGCGCGAGCTCACCGATTACCTCGCGCCGCTGCATCTCCAGCTTGTGCCCGATCCGGATCGTCCCATCCTTCAGCTTCGTCCCGTGCCCGGCGACTGCGGCCTGCTGGTGAAGTTCAACAAGGCCGAGACGCTGCTGGTGCTCACGCTCTGGCGCATCTATCACGACGCGCGGATGGAGCAGGCCGCCGAAGCGGTGGTCGTCAGCGCGAACGACATCTGGCAGCGGCTCAAGCTCTACTTCGAGCAGGTCGATCCGCCCACCCCCCCGCAACTCCGCGAGATGCTCGGCAAGCTGCGCAACCGCCGCCTCGTCCGTCTGCAATGGCACGATGACCCGGGCCAGTTCGGCGAATCGCAGGTCGAGATTCTGCCCACGCTGGCGCGCGTGATTCCGTTCGAGAACGCCGCCGCATGGCAGCAGCAGGTGGAGCTGTATCAATCCGACGGAACGCCGAACTCCGATTCGGCGCGCTCCGCCACTTCGAACCCCAATGAGCCGGATCAGAATCCGGCGCTCCCCTTATGAGCCAGCGCATTTCTCTCACCCGCCTCGTCGCGCTGAACTGGTACGGCTTCCGCCAGATCTTTGATGTGGACGACAACGTCCTCTTCTCCGGCGCGTTTGGCACCGGCAAGTCCGCGCTGCTCGACATGATTCAATACGTCCTGCTCGGCGAGCATTGGCGCGCGAACCGCGCCGCCGCCGGGAACAAGCAGGGCCGCGATCTCGTGGGCTATTGCCTGGGCGACACGAACCAGATGCGCAACGGCCAGCGCCATTTCCTCCGCCAGAGCGGCGTCACGCTCGTCGCGCTCGAATTCACCCGTCCGTCGAATCGCGGGCGCAAGGAACCGCAGCGCGAGACGTGGGGCGTGCGCCTCGAATTCTCCAGCCCGGACGCCGCGCCGCGTCACACCTACTTCTGCATCCCGGACCGGCTCGACTACGCCACCGTTGCGCCCGAAGGCCAGATGCTTTCCGACGACGCCTTCCGCGCCTGGCTGCGACGCGAACATGGCAACGAATGTCTCTTCAACCGGCAGCGAGATTACCTCGAGGAGATGGCCGCGCCGCGCCACTTGAACTTCGATTCCGCTGCGTTCCAGCGCACGTTTCCCAAGGCCATCGCCTTCGAGCTGGAGGAGAGCGTGGAGAAGTTCATCCGCGAATTCATCCTCGAGGAAAGCCCGCTCGATGTCCGCGAAGTCCGCTCCGCGCTGCGCGCCTACGACGACACGCGTCAACGCTTGGAGAAGCAGGAGGACGAAGCCCGCTGCCTCCGCAACATCGGCCAGCAGCACGCGCTCTACGACACGAACCGGCGCGAGGAAGCGATGCTTCAACACACCGGCCACACGCTGAAACTGCAGCAGGCCGAGGAACGCCGCGAGAAGCACACGGCGGAGTTGAAGCGGCTCGAAGCTGAGCACGCCGATGATCTCAAAAGTCTCGCGGCTGCCACGGCGGAAGCGGCGTCGGTCGGCAAGCTGCTCGATGGCGTGCGCTTCGAGATTCAGAAAGATCCGGACGGCGGAAAGATCGACCAGCTCGACCGTCAGAAGCGCGAGCTGCAGGACAAGGTCAAGGCCTTGGGCGACGCGCGGAAGTCCGCGCAGCAACAGCTCGACGACCGGCATTACCGCTGGACGCAATGGCTGAAGCACGGCGCGGCGCTGCCGCTCGAAGGCTTGAAGCAAACGCTCGTCGTGGAGGACAAGCTGCTCGCGCGGCTGCGTTCCGGCACCGACGCCGAACGGCTGGATGCGTTGCCGAAACTGGCGGCGCGTTTCAATGAGCTGTGGATTGGCGTTGAGCAATTGGTGCAGCCATTGCGGCAGGGTATCACGGCGGTGGAGAAGAAGCTGAGACAGTTGGCCGAAGATCTGGAGAATCTTTCCAAGGGCCAGGCGCCCGGTTCCTATCCGCTCTTTCACGCGGCCCGGCAGAAGCTCGGCGACCGCGTCGAGCAGCTCGGCCGTCTCATCGAGGTGAAGCCGGATGCGGAACGCTGGTGGCCCGCGCTCGAACTCTTTCTCGGGCGCAACCGCTGGGTGCTGGTCGTGAAGGATGCCGCGGATTATCGCGAGGCGCTGGAGATTCTGCGCAAGACGCCGCCGGGTCGCGACTCGGAGTCGTTGCTGAATCCCGCCGAGGTCCGGCAGTTGCGCGTGGGCGCGCGGGACGGTTCGCTCTTCAGCAAGGTCACGGTCGCGCATTCCATTGCGCGCCTCTACGTCGAGCATCTGCTGGGCGATGTCCTGTGCGTCGAGACGGTCGAGGAGCTGGAAGCCACCGACGCCGGCCGCGCCATCACGCCGGAAGGCATCTTCAAACAGGCTCCGCTGCGCCGTCGTCTCAAGCCCGCCGCCTCCGTCGAGCTCACGCTCGGCCGCGAAGGATTGGAGCGGATGCGCGCGGTGAAGCAGAAGGAGCAGGTGGAAGCGCGGGCGGAATTCGAGGCGTTGAAGCAGCAGCTCGCGGACGTGCAGACGTGGCTGGACAGCGGACGCAACGGCGGTCTCGCGGGCAGCGAGCTGCCGGATCGCGCCGCCGAGCTGCCGCTGTTGCCGCAGCTGGAAGCGGAGCTGAACCGCACGCGCGAAACGATGGCGCTGCTGATGACGCCGGAACGCGCGAAGCGACAGGACAAGCTCAAGGTATTGGAGGAGCAGAAGACCACGCTGGATCGCAAGGTCGGCGGGCTTCTGGAATCGAACAAAGATTACAGCCTCCGGATCAAGCCGCACCGCGAGGGCATCGAGTTGGCCGAGGAGAAGATTCAGTCCGCGAGGATCGAGGTCGAAGCGAGCCGCGTGGAACTCAGCCGTCGGTTCAGCGGCATTCTTGAGATCGAACTGACGCACCGGCGCGACGAGCTGCGCGCGCAGTTCTCGAAGTGGGAGGATTGCTTCGACGCCGTGACCGAGGCTTTCACCAAAGCTGGACGAATCGCCGTGGAAGCGCGACAGAAGCGGAATCACGAGCGCGTGTTGTTGGCGACGGCGCGCGATGCGCAGGGGCAGCTTCGTCATCCAGAATATCAGGCGGAGTTCCCGGCGGAGGATGAAAGCAACGAGGCGTGGTCATCGCGGCTGCGCGTTCTCGACACGGTAGAGCTTGAGAAATCCCGCCAGCTCGCCGCCGACCGGAAGAGCGAGTGGGAACGTCGGCTCGAAGAGAACGTGCTCAATGAACTTAACCGCCGCATCACCGACGCGCAGAACACGATTCGATTGCTGGACCGTTACCTGAGCCAGCCGGTGGGCCGGTTCCGCTATCGCATCAGCCAGCGCAAGGACACGGCCGGCTACGGCGCGATCTGGACGCTGCTCGGCTCCGGCCTGGAGGCGACGGACCCGTTGATGGCGGCGATTCACGATGCGGAAGTGCAGCGCGCCAAGGATGAATTGATGCGCGCCGTGAACGCGCCGGACCAGAGCGATGACCGCGCGCGGCGTCTGCTCGATTACCGCAACTACCATCACTACGACCTGGAGATGGTGCCCGCCGACAAGCCGGATGCGCCGCCGATTTCGCTCAGCCGATCCGGTCGCAATCTCAGCGGCGGCGAAAGTCAGGCTCCGTTCTTCATCTCGATGCTGGCCGCGTTCCGCCGCGTGTATGATCGCGGGGATCGTTCCTCCACGCGCTCGCAGCAGCTCGGTCTCGTGGTGATGGACGAAGCGTTCTCGAAGCTCTCCGGCGATGGTATCGAGGATTGTCTCGCGCTGGCGCGAAGCTTCCAGTTGCAGCTCGTGATGGCCTTCCCGCCCGAACGCCTGGGCGTGATGGTGCCGCACGCGCAGACGGTTGTGATGTGCCAGAAGGAAGTCGCGCGCGACGCCGAAGGCTACGTCACCGGCATCACGAACATTCCGCTCGTCACGACGATGGCTGATGCGCTGGAGGCGTTGTCATGACCGGATGGCAGTTGGTCCGGGTGGAACGGCCAACTTGGCCGTTCTCGGCGGCAACCTGCCGCCGAGCCGAACGCACGACGAGCGTTGACCATCCGTTACGCTCGTCGTGCGCCCGGCTGTCGGGCGAGTCGCCCGACAGGACGGGCCGGTGGCCCGTTCCACCCGGACCTCAACCGGATGGTTCCGGCTGGAAGGCGAGCTTCTGATGAATCTCCCGCGTGTGCCCATCGCCACCGAGCTGTTCGCCCAGTGGCAACGGGCGCGCGGCGGACGCATCGGGCCAGCGTCACGACCGTTCTCGCGTGGGTGGGAGGAACTGCTCGAAGACGCCCGTCTTGTTTCCGCCATCGAACGCAGCGACGCAGAGCGCGACGCCCGTGCTTTGGAGTCCGGTGGATGGATCGAGCTGAAGCCGGTGCGTTATCGTCCACATCTGATCGAACGCATCCTGATTCCGCTGGCGGCGGAAGTGCGCTGGGGCGAAGCGTTCGGCTTTGTTGCGCCAACCGATGAGGAGGAGCGGCTGATTCGTGAGTTTTCCTGGGAGCCGGCGCTGGCGTTCGTCCGCGAGGCGAGGCTGAACGTGCCGTTTGCGGAGCTTCGTCAGTTGAACGACTTCATCAAGGACGGTGGAGGTAAGCGCGGGATTATTCCGATCAAGGAACGTTCGCTCCAGCTCTTCGGTGACGAGAAGCGGCTGGACGCCTTGCTCGACTCGGCGCTGTTCCGTGAAGGACGGCTGGACGAGCGACGCGACCTGCGCTGTGAAGTCATCGGCGTGCCGCTGGGCTGGAAGCGTGGTCCGTCCACCGCTGTCGCGCAGCCGATCCTCGTGATCGAGAACGCGGCGACGTGGCATTCGTATGGTCGCTGGAACACGGAGCGTGGGCTGTTCAGCGCGGTCGTCTATGGCGATGGGAATCGTTTCGTGGACGGCATCCGGCATCTCCACGAGATCTTCGACGAGCTCGGTGGCATGCGGCCTGTGCTTTATTTCGGCGACCTTGATGCTGCTGGAATTCAGATTCCCCTACGTGCGTCGGCGAAGGCGGCGATTCACGGGTTGCCGCCTGTGGAGCCGCACTTGCCAAGTTATCGTTGGTTGCTGGAGCTGGGTCGGGGCAAAGGCGTCGCGTGGGAAGCAGGAGCTGGGGCGCGGCGGGAGGATTGCGAGTGGCTGGGCGAATTATCCGGGGAGGCCTGGGGAGTTCTGGCCGCCGGACAGCGTCTCGCGCAGGAGCATGTGTCGCTGGAGTTTCTTCAATCGATTCCAGTTACAGCACCGGTGTGAGATGGTGCCGTGCGCGGCTGCCATTCGCCGCTTGTCGGGGGGAGGTCGTTTGTTACTCTCCGCTTTCGCATGCTACGACGTATCATCTTTTTTTTCGCGCTGTTGACCTGCCACGCTCTTGATGGCGCGGAGTTGGCGTTCGATTTCCGTCAGGAGAAGGTCGGCGAAACGCCCCGTGGCTTTACCTCGATGGTCGCAGGCTCGGGGCTGCCGGGGGAATGGAAAATCGTCGAGGACGAGGTGCCTTCCCTGCTGGCACCGCTGTCTCCCAATGCACCGCGCGGCGGCAAGCGCGGCGTGCTGGCGCAGCTTTCGAAGGACACGACGGATGAGCGTTTTCCCATGCTGGTGTATGCGGACGAGACGTTCGGTGACTTCACGCTGACGACGCGCTTCAAGCTGGTGTCCGGCACGGCGGAGCAGATGGCGGGGATCGCGTTTCGGATTCAGGACGAGAAAAATTATTACTACATTCGCGCGAGCGGGCTGGGGAACAGCTTCTACTTTTTCAAGATCGTCAACGGTGTCCGCAGCGAGCCGATCGGGAACAAGATGGAGATCAAGAAGGGCGTGTGGCACGACCTGACCATCGAATGCAAGGGGACGAGCATTCGCGCGTTGCTGAACGGCAGGCCAGCGATTCCCCAACTGGACGACAAGAGTTTCAACAGTGGAAAGATAGGGTTCTGGACGAAGTCGGACTCGGTGTCGCACTTCGGGGATACGGTGATCAACTACAAGCCGCGCGAGACATTGGCGCAGGTTCTCGTGAAGGACGCGTACAAGAAGTATCCGCGGCTGGAGCAGTTGAAGATCTACGCGCCGATGAATGGCGTGGAGGATATTCGGATCGTGGCCAGCCTGGATGCGAAGGAAGTCGGCCAGCCTGCGCCGGCGGAGGCATCCGAGGTTCTGGCGAAGCGCGGTTATTACTACGGCAAGGGCAGCGGCGAGGTGGTGTTGACGCTGCCTTTGCATGACAATAACGGCGACAAGGTGGCTGCGGTCCGCCTGGTGCTGAAATCGTTTTTGGGTCAGACGGAGAATAACGCCCTGGCCCGGGCCATGCCGGTGGTGAAGGGCATGGAGATGCGGATTCAGACGCTGAAGGATTTGCTTCAGTAGCCTGGCGCGCGACGCGCGCTGGTAATCGGAAATTTCAGAAGCAGTCGCAAGGATGGCGCGACTGGATGTCGGCTCGCCTGTGTGTGCAGGTCTGAAAGCGACGTCCAGTGGACACAATCGAAAGTCTTCGCGGGGCGATGGATCTTCGCCGCGCGAAGCTGAAGTTTCGGCAGTCCACATGAGAACCGCAGCTTGTCGCACCCCGCGTTTTCTTCAATGGGAGGCATCCTAGAATCTACGGAGCTTTTCTATTCCTGAGTCCTGCCGATGAGTAACCAAGTAAAGTTGTGAGCAATGTTATGAAGAAAGCCGTATTCATCGAACGTGACGGGATCCTGAACGAAGTTCAGACCGGACCGAAGAATCAGATCATTCCTTTGACACTCGAAGAGTTCAAAGTGAAGAAGGAGGCCGACCCGGCGCTGCGCAAGCTGAAGCAGGCGGGATTCGTCCTGATTGTCACCACCAACCAGCCGGGGCTGTCGCGCGGATACCTGAATCGCCGCGAGCTCGACCGCATGCACGATATCGTGAGGCGCAGCTTCGCGATCGATGACTTGATGGTCTGCCCTCATGATGAGTCGGATCATTGTCCCTGCCACAAGCCGCGCCCCGGCCTCTTCATCGAGGCGGCGTTCAAGTGGCACCTCAATCTGGACCACTCCTTCGTCATCAGTGACAAGTGGCAGGATGCCGAGGCGGCCCGCACGGCGGGTTGCACGTCGCTGCTGCTGGACTCGCCGTGGATCGGGAATGTCCATCACGATTTCGTGATGAAGGATCTCGGCTCCATCGTGGAGAAAATCCTGTCGCTGAAGAACCAGGTCGAATGCGTTTAGAACTTCACTCCGATGGACGATCGTAGCTGAAGGTCGTTCTGTCCGACGCCGGTGGATGTCTTCGTTTCGTAGGTGTCGATGACGGTGAAGTTCAGCGACAGATTGCTCTTGAGCCAGTAGCGAAGGTTCGCCTCCGCGCGCATCCGGTAGGTGTGGAAATCGGTCAGATCCGGGAAGTATTCCACTTTCTCGTCGAACGTGAACTGGCTTCCGATGTTCCAGCGAAAGTCCTGCGCGAGACGTTGGGAGTAATGCTTCTCCTCGCGGTCGAAGGATGGCTTGTTAGCTGGAATTTCTTCTACGTTCTGAACCTGATAGTTGAAGCCAGCTTCCACGCGGACCACAAGATTCGTCGTCTTGATCAAGTGGTAGCCCACGCCCGGACCGACCTCATATCGCCAGTTGACCCGCCGAATCTCGTCATAGCCCGCGCCCTCCAGGCTGTAAAGATAGGTGCGAGGTGTCAGATCCAAGTCTGTCTTCATCCAGCTGTCCATTCGATTGGCCGAAAGCACGCCATCGGTCCAGCCGTAGGTAAACAGATAATCAATGTTGTTCCGCAATGGTGCCCGCGCGTAGTTGAGCTTCACCCGGCCGGTGTAGAGCTGGCGATCCCGCTCCGAGAACGCCAGATCCATTCCGGCGTGCAGCTCGGCGGACCAATGCTTCGGTCCGGGAGGCTTGGGCGGACTCAGCAGCTTTGCCCGTTGTCGCTGGTATTCCTCCGCAGAGATGTTTCCGGTGGCGTGAACCGTCTGGAGATCGTCCAGCTTTCTTTGCAGCACTGGCGGAAGGGACGGAGGCGGCGTGTTGGTGATGGCGGGTGCCGGACTCTTGGCGATAGCGAGGTTGGTCACACCTTCACGCAGTGTGACCACCGTGAGCGGAATTGAGAAGCGACCGAGAATGGCGTTGGTCAACGTGACGCGGGTGGAATCTTCCGTGACCAGATCGCCGCTGACACGATCGCCGTTGCGCAGATGAAGGATGACTGGCTGCGCCCCGGCCAGCGCCGTGATGACCAGGCAGGCCCATAATGCCAGTGGCAGCAGGCGAACGAGAGTCAGCCTATTTCTTCGGAGCCTTGCCATCTTGCTTCGGTCGATCTGTAGCGCTGCTGTTGGTGGGCGAGCCGGTGCCGGGATTCGGTGCCGGTGTCAGCGAGGTGTTCGCAGGGGTGGACGTTGGAATGTCGTTTGACGTCAGGCGGCGAATCCCGCCTGCGACGTAGATCCTGCCCTCGTCATTGGCGCGCAGCGTGGGACGTGTGGTCGTGTAGTCGTAGGTCTGGCGAATCACGACTTCGCCATCCGGGCGGATCACGTAGAAGAGGAAGGAGCGGGCTCCCGTCTGAAAGAGCGTGCTTAGCTCACTGCCACGATCCAGTTGTGCTTCCGGCTGGCTGAAGGAAACCAGCGAGCCCAGCGGGAAAACGCGGAAGACTTTGTTGTCGCTCAAGTCCGTCAGGCGCAGATACAGCTTCAACTGTTTTTGATAGTTCGCCTGCTGGAGTATGTAACGTCGGGTTTCGGGAAGGCCGGATTCCGTCGGCACCCCGAACTCCTGTTCCCACAGCTTCGTGCCGCGCACGATCTCGATGCGGCGCGGACGGCTCGCCGTTTCATTGCCCCATTCCTTGATGCGCACGGTGGCGGTGATGGTGTAACGGCCGGGCTGGCTGAGATCGTAGCAAGGGGACAGGTCAACTTGCCGCGTCGCCACCTGCGCGGATTCGAGCGTGAACTCTCCCTTCACCGGCACCTCGGCTGTCTTGAACACCGTGCCAGTTTCGGGGCCTTCCACTGAAAAACTCAGCCACTCGTTGTCCGCGCCCAGCCGCAACGGCTGCCCGGAACGATTCGTCACCCGCACCTTGACGGGCAGCGATTCGTCGCGCAGAAACTGGTCCCTATCCACAACGACCTCGACAGCCAGCTGGCCCGTTGCCGGGAGAATCGCCGCCGCGAGCAGGAGGACCATCAATGGAAAGATTCTCATTGAATCAGTCTAGGGTTGAGCCTTTACGTGGCAAGTCGCAAAAACCTGCGGAAGAGGTGGAGATGCTTTCCGCCCAATCCGCGCGCTGAAATCGACGCGGACCCGGCGCACGCTATTCAACGCGGTTGAACGGAGCCATCGGCGAGAAGCGCTGCGACGCGGGTGACGACTTCGCCCGGATGGATCGCGTGCAGGCATTCGAGCGGCTTGTTGTTCCGGCAGGAATCCTTCATGCACGGCGCGCAGGGCAGGGGATGCTGCAGCGCGCGGTCGGTCTGGCCGTAAGGTCCGGTGCGCCGTGGATCGGTGGGACCAAAAATGCCCACGACCGGTTTGCCGAGCGCAGCGGCGACATGCATCGGTCCGGTATCGTTTGTGACCATCAGCTCGCACAGACGCGTCCACTCGATCATCTCGGCGAGCGATGTGCGTCCGGTGAGATCGAGGCAACGATCCGGGAGCGCGCGCGAAATCGTTTCGCCGAGCGACTGGTCGGCGGCGCTGCCAAAGATGGCGAACCGCACATCGCTGAACTCAGCAGCGAGTTCCCTGGCGAACGCGGCGAAATACTCCGCCGGCCAGCGCTTGTTCAGCCAGCGTGCTCCGGGCTGAAGCGCGATCCACCGCGAACCTTCAGGACGCCATTTTTCACGCACCGCTTGAGCGACTGACGCGCGTTCAGGCAGCCAGATGAAATTACGATGGACCGGGACGTTCAGCGCGGGGAGGACATCCAGATACCAATCGACGGCGTGGGTGGCGTAGCTGCGGCGAGGAATGCTGACATCGTAAAAGCCGCGCGCGCCTTCGCGGGCGTCGTCCAGGCCGACGGTGAAGGCTCCGTTGGCGAGCCACGCCATGGCACCGCTGCGCATGAGGCTTTGCAAGTCGATGACCCAATCGAAGCGATGGGCGCGGATTTGCCGGACGCTGCTCCAGACTTCGTTCCAGCGCCACGGCGAGGACCAGCGCTTGCGGTTGAAGGGGATGATGCCGGCGAGATCGGGATCACCATCGAGAAGCGGCGTGAGGGCTTCGTCCAGCCACCAGAAGATTTCGCTGTGCGGATGGTGAAGCTTGATGAGGCGCAGCACGGGCAACGCCTGGACCACGTCACCCAGCGAGCTGGGTTTTAGGATGAAGATTTTCACCGTGAATCGTGATGCCCGTTGCGTGAGGACCGGGGCTTGATCCCTACACCGGAACTACGACCCATTGCGTGTTGCGAACCACGCCCTGCTTACTTGCCGAGCGTCAATCGGTCCGCCAGCCGCTGTGGCAGCCCGGCCGCCATGATCTTCTTCTGGGCTTTCTCGATGTCGTAATCGAGACGGCGAAGTTCGATCGTGCCTTCGTTCAGATCGTAAATGACGTAGCCGCACTTGGGGTTGCCATCCCGGGGCTGGCCGACTGCGCCGACGTTCACGAAATACTTCTTGCCCGGCTCGGTCTTGAATTTCGAGTAGGTCCCGCCGCGCACCACGCTGTCCCGGACGAAGGCGACCGGGACGTGGGTGTGGCCGAAGAAGCAGACGGCGGTGTTCTGGTAAGTGAAGCTGGCTGCGGCCGCGAGCTTGTCAAAGACGTAGCCCCAGCGTTGCGGGCCGTCGAGAGTGGCGTGGACCATCGAGAAGCTGGCGACGAGGCGGACGTATTTGAGATCACGGAGCCATTGGCGGTCTTCCATGCTCAACTGTTTGCGCGTCCAGTTGACGGCTTCGGCGGCGTGCGGGTTGAAGCCCTCCAAATCCTCTTCGCTCGAGCAATACTCGTCGTGATTGCCTTTGACCACCGGCATGCCCATGGAGCGGACGATATCGAGGCATTCCTTCGGGTTGGCGTTGTAGCCGACGACGTCCCCGACGCAGCAGTAGTGGGTACACTTCTGTTCCTTGGAATCAGCCAGCACCACCTCGAGAGCCTCGAGGTTGGCGTGAATATCTGCGATGACCGCGTATCTCATGTCTTGCTACGTTATCGAACTATTTCAAATCCGCGAAATTCATTTTTAGCGGCCGACCATGCGACCTCTTCCTGCCGGACGAACCGGCCGACTTCCGAATCCTGAATCGCCTTCTGGAACTCTTCCAGTTCCGGGCGTGCGCCTTCGGCCACCAGCTCCACGCGGCCATCAGACAAATTCCTAACCTCGCCGGTGACATCAAATCCACAGGCCACGGTTTTTGTCGTGTAGCGAAACCCGACTCCCTGCACCCGCCCGGTGTAGAGGATATGAAGTCGTTGGCGACTCATTTGCCCCCGCCAGGCCGATGTTCGCGGCGGCATCGAAGCTCACAAAGACAGCGTATCATCGGCGTGTTCGTCAGTTGATAAAGCC
>CAMCCU010000067.1 GCA_945872975.1 Pedosphaera parvula Ellin514 | reverse complement strand
GAGGGATTTTCAAAACCCTCGCGAGGGGGCTGACGGGCGGGCGATGTTTCCGGGTTGGAGTGATCAAAAACGCGCTGTCGCGCTTCCATCAACTGTTTTCCAGTGTTACTCGACGCGCTCCGCCCGGCACGCCGGGTTCGGGCGCGTGTTTCAAGGCCGCCGGTGACGGGCGGGGCGTCTGGAACTCTTCAACCCAGCCGCGCGAAGAGCGCGGCAACCGTCAGCGCCAGCAGCCCAAACGCCAGATGGCTCCCCACCTTGTCCGCCCCGCGCACCCGCACCCACCGCCCGCCATAGCGTTCCTTGAGCCGGCTGTTGACCCGCTCGGCTGACGTCCGTTCCTTGAACCGCTGCGCCTGGGCCGGGGCCAACGGGATTTTTTCTCCGCCACGCGGATGCGGATCGATGATCGGCACGTGGCCCAGCCCGCGGCTGAAGGCGTGGATCTGCGGCGCGTCATAGGCGCTGTCCATCAGGTCGTAGAGGGAAGTGATGCGCTGCGCCGTCAACTGCGCCAGCGGGATGGCCGCCTGGCTGTCATGCACGCCGGCCCCGGTCAGCACCGCGCTCACGGGAATATCTCCATCCACCACGTCCAGATGCAGCTTGTAGCCGGTCCAGCTTTCCTGATGCCCCTTGCTGTTACGCTTGCAGCCCACGGCGCAGGCGGTGGGCAGGTCGGCCAGGTTCTCGGCCAAGGTGCGCGCCGGCTGGAGTTCCAGCCGTTTGGGCGCCGCGGGCGGACGCACTTCGCCCCGCTTGGGGCGTCCACGCTTCTTCGCTGTCGTCGGGGCGGGCACGGGTTTTGGCGCGGGCTTTTCGGGGGCTTCGATGGCGGTGGCGTCGCGGCTGACATGGCCGACGAGCTCGGGGCCGACGTGGCGGCGGATCACTTCGGCGTGAATCTGCTGGGCCCATTGTTCCCTGGCAAAGGCGGTGAAGGCACGCGAGAAGGTCGGGGCGCTGGGCACGTCGCCGGCGCTCTCCCAGCCGCAGAGCTGGCGCAGGCGCGGCCGGGTCTGGAGCGCGTCGATGAGCGCTTCGGTGGTGGGGAATTGATAGATGCTCTTGGCGAGGAAGGCGTGAAACATCCAGGTGCGCTCATGCGGCGGGCGGCCGTTTTCGAGCCAGGCGAAGCGGCGCATCAAGGGGGCGAGATCCAGCACGGAGACGCACTGGCAGAACTGTTCGTCCAGTTCGCTCAACGGGCCGAGCTCCTCGGCGAGCATGGGGAAGAGCTGACGTTGGAGGTGTTGCCAGAGATCCGGAAGCGTGAGCGACATGCTGATCCGATCAAAATGGACCGGAAACGTTCAAACAAATCCCAGCCTTCCCAGGGTTTTGAAAATGGCTCATTATTTACCAATTCTGCTCCCAGAATTGAATTTGGTACAAATAATTTGCGGATCACCAAAACCGGCGTGACTGATGCCCTTACTAAGAAACCAGCGACTCTCTTCTGGTCTCGCCTAAAATCTGTCTCAAACGATGTCGCCACTGTGGATGCAGGGTGGACATCCGGGCCTGAGACAGGTGGAATGTTTCAATATCATCTCATTCACAAAGGCGGCTTTTGGATTGTTTCCAATCGCGCGCGGCAAGCGCTTTGGTGATCCGCAATGTTGCGTGCCAACCGAATGTGAACATGGGGTGGCGGTTTTCGCGCTGCGAAAACCAGCGCCGCGCAGAGCGGTGCAAGAAGGTGCCCGCGACTGAAGGCTTCGGGCCTTCGTGCGCCCCGCTGCTGCGCGGGCCGAGCTCTCGCAGCGCGAGAACTCCCACCTCCACGGGGCCGGCCGCGCCAAAAGGTGCAAGCCATGCCAGGCTAGGCCACCGGACCAGGAACAGGTGCTTTGAAACTTACGGGTCGCCCGCTCTCGGCCTGAGCCGGCGACAGTGGGCTGTGTTTCATTTCACCAACGATAACAAAAAAACCGGTTTGATTCCCAAGCCGTTGGATAAAGGAACGTTGCGACTTTCATCCGAAGCAACGGCGGCTGTCTTCCGACCAGGGAATGGCTCTTCCTGACTCAGGAACCGTGGTTCCCGACTGAGGAATCGCGATCCTTGACCGGGGAATCGTGGTTCCCGGCTCGGGACGAGCGATCCGTGACTGAGGAATTGGGATTCTTGACTGAGGAATCAAGATTCCCGAGTCGGGAGGAGCGATCCTTCAGGCGGGAATTCAAATTCTTGACTGCGGAATCGAAATTCTTGAGTCAGCGGGCGCGCTTCCCAAGCGAGGAGTTTCAATTCCCGGCTAACGGGGCGAGGTCACAGCGCCGGGCGGCAGGTTCGTCTTCAAGTCGTCGATCCAGCTCTGGATGCCTTCCTTGTTCGGCGAAACCTGCTTGAGCAACGTGTAGTGCTGGATGGCGCGCGGATAGTTCTTCTCCTCGCGTTCAAGCTTGGCGAGCTGGTTCAGAATCTGGCCGAGCAGCAGGATGTTCGGCTCCGGTTTGCGGGCTTCCTGCTCGCGCCAGCGCATCATCGAGAGCTCCAGAATATTCCTCGCCCGCGCAATGTCTTTCCGATCTTCATAGTAGATGGAGCCCAGCGCGAACTGGATCTCGCAATCGCCCGGATTCGCGCGAAGCCCTTCGCGCAGGAATTGCTCCGCCTCGTCCACCTTGCCCAGCTTCGTCCGCAGCCAGAACGCCGCGACGACATACGTCTCGACCCGCTGCGGATCCATCTCGGCCGACAAGCGCAGCCACGGAAGAATCTCGCGTTCAAGTCCAGTCTTGGCGGGCTGATCATGATCGTCATCAGCGTCACCATCGTCCGCATGGTGGTGGCCGGCCTCGTGGTGCTTATGCTCGCAGTTCTCGTCATGGCCCTTGCCTTCCTTCGCCTTCTCACAGCAATCGTGGCCGCAGTCGGCATCCCCAAGATGCGCGTGTCGTGATGCGAAGAAATTCCGGCTGAACCGATCAATCCAATCCTTTGGCTTTCCGAGAAAATCCTCGGCGCATTCCTCCTCGTCATGCTCCCCATGCGCGCTCTCGGCAATGTGCGCCTTGTCGTCGTCCCCTTCCTTGCGGTCGTAGATCGTGGGGTAAAAACCTTTGTGAAAGTAGGCGTCGGCCTTGGTGAAGAAATGGCGCGCGAACATCCGGCGGCTGTCGCCCAGCGCCACCTGGAGCACGTTGTCGGATTGCGTGCGGCTTCCCGCCCACGACTGGAACCACGGCTCCAGCGTCGTCGCGAGGCTGAACGCCACCATCACCAGCAGAAAAACGGAGAGCAGATAGGCGCGCATGAAAGGATCAGTTGATGGCCTTGCGCCGGAACGCCAGGCAGGCCAGCGCCAAAAAGATCGCGGAGTAAACGACCGCGTAAGCCAGACCCGCCGCCCAGATGTGCCAGGGGATCAAAGCCCAGTTATGCACGATGAGATCGCGCACGTCGAACAGCTCCAGATGCGGCAGCGCGAAGTAGATCGCATAGACGATGGTCTGCGCGGGCTCTTCCAGCTTCAGCGCGACTTTGTTCAGATGACGGCCAATCAGAAGGATGCCCACCGAAACGATGAGCATGATGGTGTTGGTCGAGGAAGGAGCGTCGAAGACCACCGAGCCGAGCATCGTCAGCGCGCAGACGATCCCGAGCATGAACCAGTGCAGCACGGCCGCCTGAAAGTAATTGAGCACCGGCCATTCATGTTCCTTCGCGCCGGCGACAGCGCCGAAGAAGAGATAGAACAGCAACAGAGAAATCCCCGAGGCGAGCCAGCAGCCGAGAAACTTGCCAATCACGAGTTGATTGCGCGTCACCGGTTTCGCCAGCAGAGGGAACAGCGTGCGCTGCTCGCGTTCCGCTGGAATCTGCCGAGCTGCCGTGGTGATGGTGATGACGAGCGACGCGCCCCAGATGAGGAAGAGGCAGATCTCCTTCAAGTAGCGAACGATGTTCTCCTGGTTGAAGAAGGTTACTGATCCCATCAACAAGGTGATGAGCGCCGTGAGCACGAAGAGGACGTAGAAATCCTTTCGCCGATACATCTCCTTGATGACGACGCCCGCGATCGCGAACACGTTGTTCAACGTGCCTGAACGATCTGCTTCCGCCGCAATCTCAGGCAGCCTGACGGTTCCGAGTGAGTTGGTCGTTGGATTCATGGTAGCCGATGATCTTGAGGAAAACTTGTTCGAGGTTGGGCTGTTGATGGAGGCGGACCAGCTCGGCGACCTGCCCTTCCGCCTTGAGCTCGCCTTGCGCGAGGATGGCGACGCGATCGCACACGGTCTCAACTTCGCCGAGCTCGTGCGACGAAAAGAAAACCGTCTTACCCTCGTTCTTCAGGCGCAGGATGATTTCGCGCACCTTCATGCGCCCGACGGGATCGAGCCCGCTCGTCGGCTCGTCAAGAATCAACAGGTCCGGATCATTGATGAGCGCCTGGGCAAGACCCACGCGCTGCTGCATGCCCTTCGAGTACGTCTTGATCTGTCGCTTGCGGGCGTGCTCTAGCTCGACGAGTTTCAGCACGGCATCGATGCGGCGTTCCACGTCAGCTTTTGGGATGCGGAAAATCTTCGCGTAGAACCTGAGAATCTCTTCCGCCGTCAGGAACTTGTAATAGTAAGTCTGCTCGGGGAGATAGCCGATGCGCTGGCGGGCGATGGGCTCGCGGACGTTCACGCCGAACAGCCAGGCATCGCCGGCGGTGGCGTTCACAAAACCCAGCAGGACGTTCATGGTCGTGGTCTTGCCGGCCCCGTTCGGGCCGAGGAATCCGTACACCTCGCCGCGACGCACTTCGAGATTCAGCCCCTTCAAGGCGCGTTTCATCTCCTGGCCAAGCTCGCGGCTGCGATACTCGACCCGGAGATCTTTCGTTTTCAAAATGGCTTCGGTCATAGCAAAACTCTGGCTGGTGATGCTTAGCCAAATCCGTACCAACGAATCGCGGCGCTCCAATCCATGCCCCCAAACCCTTGGAAACTCGTCCGTTCTGCAAAGATTCACACAGTCACGCCAACCGGAAGCCGTGCAACAATTGCCGAAGAGTTAGGCAAGAGATTCATCGTCCTCGGGGAAACACACCCCTCCACCTTTGAGCTTTCTCAGCATGGCCGGCCGCCGCTAAATTCAGCCACCGGCCATTGTGCCGATCACCATATCATGAGACCCGTGCCAAAGAATAGATGCCCGTCCTGCCGGAACGAAGGGAACTGGTTTGAGGGCAAGTATGGGCCGTTCTGCTCGCATCGCTGCAAACTCATCGACCTTGGGAAGTGGCTGAACGAGGAGGCGCGCATCTCGGAACCCTTGCGCCCGGAACACCTGGAACACTTCGCGGACCTCCCGCCCGGCCAGCACCTCGACCAACCCGAATCAGATCCAGCCAGCCAGCAATAGGGAGGTCACGTCGCGTCCGGGAACGTTTCTGGTCAGCCCTGCTCCTGCCGCCACTTTCGGACCGACGCTTCAAATTCCACCAGCCGATTCTCCAGTTCCCGAGCCACTTCTCCCGCCTCGGACAATTTCCCTGCGCGGGCCAGCGTCTCCACTTCTGCGGCCAGATCCCGCGCCGTCGTATTCGCGATCTCGGACAAGGAACCCTTCAGCGTGTGCGCCGCGTAAGCCAGCGAGGGCGCATCGGCGCGCTGCAACGATTGCGCTATTCTCGCAACCAGCGGCGGAGTGGTTTCGAGATACAAGTCCACCAGACGGTTCACGGCCACCGCGTCGCCACCGAGCGACTTCGACAGCGCCGACGCATGGAAAGATCGGGCAACCTCTCGCACCCCGTCGTCGCTGCGCTTGTTCAATCGTTCCATCACTCGCTCCAAATCCTCGGGCTGAAGCGGCTTCGTGAGATAGTCATCCATGCCCAGTGCCAGGGCGCTGTCGCGGTCGGTCTTCATCGCATGCGCGCTCAGCCCGATGATGGGCACACGCCTCCCCGTCCCCTGCTCCGCCCGCCGGATCGCCGCCGTGGCTTCCATGCCGTCCATCAGCGGCATTTGAATATCCATCAACACGACGTCCACCGCGCCGTTCTTCCACAGCTCAACCGCCTCGACACCATTCCACACGCTCACGACGGAATGTCCCATTCGTTCCAGCACGGTCGTCGCGAGCTCGCGATTCACGGAGTTGTCCTCGGCGAGCAGCACACGCAACTTCGACTTCGCTGAAGGCAACGCGGTGACCGGCCTTCTCATCGCGCCACGTCCTGACAAACGAACGTCGCCACTCTGGACGAGGACATCGAGAAGCTCAGACTCGATGATTGGTTTCGACAAATAGGTCTCGTGATTCATTTCCCGGCAGCGGCGGATCTCATCCGGGTTGCCAGGCGACGACAACATCATGACCACCCGCAGTTCACCTCGCGAAATCGACCTCAGCTCCTTCAGCAGTTCGAAGCCGTCCCGCTCCGGCATCCTGGCATCCACCAGCGCCATCGAAAGAAAGCCGGGGGCTCGCGACTTGATCGCCGCCAGCGCCTCAGAGACGTCGGCAACCGCCACAGGAGCCATCCTCCAACGAGCGAGTATCTCCGACACCACTCCGCGATTGGCGGGATGATCATCCACCACCAGGACACGCTGACCAGCCAGCTTCGCCACGCCGTCCGCCGCAGCCATGGCCGCCCGCCCGGCATCCACTTTGATCAAGGCCGTGAAATGGAAGCGGCTTCCCCTCACCCCGTCGCTCTCCACCCGGATCTCTCCGCCCATCAAGCGGCACAAGTTCGCCGAAATCGCCAGGCCCAGACCGGTCCCGCCGTACTCGCGCGTCACCGAGGCATCCGCCTGCGTGAACGCCTCAAAGATCGCCCGCTGCTGATCCGGCGGAACGCCGATCCCGGTGTCCGCCACGCACACGCGCAGCTCACACCAGCCCGGTTTCGGCGCGCCCGCCGCCTTGCTGACCGTCACTGACACTTCGCCTGCCTCGGTGAACTTGATCGCGTTCCCCACGAGGTTGTTAAAAACCTGACGAAGGCGACGGACATCGCCCACGAAGGCATCAGGAACATCGGGCTCAAAGCGAAGCGTGATCTCCAGCCCATTCTCCGCCGCTCGCACCCCGAAGACCTTGAACGCAACGCCCAACGACTCCCGCAATTCGAAAGCCTCCTCGTGCAGGTCAAACTTCCCCGCTTCGATGCGCGAGAAATCCAGCACATCATCGATAATCGTGAGCAGATCTCGCGCGGAGTATCTCACTGACGACAGATAGTTTCGCTGCTCCCGCGTCAGCTCTGTGCCGAGCGCCAGCTCCGTCATGCCGATCACCGCGTTCATCGGCGTCCGGATCTCGTGGCTCATGTTTGCCAGGAACTCGCCCTTGGCCCGGCTCGCCGCGGTCGCCGCCACCGTGGCCTGCCGCAACCGCGCCTCGGCATCCCGGCGATCCGTGATGTCCATCGCGATACCGACGAAATGATTAATGATGCCCGCCTCTTCACGGATCGGGGACACGCTGATCTCAATCCAGCGCACCAAGCCATCCCTCCGCGATCCACGCAACACGACCCGGCATTCCTCGCCAGCGGCCATCGCCGCTTCCAGCCGCACTCCATCCGCCTGCCCCGCCTCCCGGCGCAGCACGGAGGAAATCGTCCCGGCGAACATTTCCTCCGCCGAGGAGCCGGTGATTCGTTCCATCGCCGGGTTCGCATAGATGATCGGATTGCCGGGCTCTGAGGCGTCCGTGATGAAGATTCCATTGCTCGAAGCGATGACGGCGCGCTCTTGAATACGGAATTTCTCCGTCATCTGCTCCGCCAGGGCTACCGCCCGCTGACGCGTGAAAGCCAGCGACCGAGTGATGCCAAACATCAGCAAACTGATGGCGATTCCCGCGAGCAGCAGAAGGGTTGACTCCGCCCGGCTCGTGGCCGCATCAAACGCAGGCCGCGTGCTGAAGTGTATCGTCCACTGCCGCCCGGCCATCGACACCGGCGGAGCATACATCTGGAACGTCTCCGTATCCGGACCTAGCGCGTGCAACACGTCGTCGGCGTCGTAGAGCAATCCTTCATGCGACGCCTGGCTGCCGTCAAAAATCTCGAAATCGATTGCGGAACTGCGGCTCTCGAACAGGCCCGCCATCAAGTCCCGCAGCACAAAAGCGCCAAAGACCCAGCCTTCAATCGCCGCGCGACGCTGCGCGACATTGGTCACCGTCACGCCATTGCGGTACACGGGGAGCAGGAGCAAGGCACCCGGAAGATGATCTTCGCTCTGGATGAGTTGGAGATTTCCTGAAAGCGCCGCATCCCCGGTGTCACAAGCGGCGTCGGCAGCCTCGCGCCGACGAGGTTCTGTCGCCAGATCGTAGCCCAGAGCCCGGGTGTTTCCCTGCGACGGCTCCACGTATTGAACCAGATAGTGAACGGCGTTGGTACCAGCGCCGTCCTTGGGCGGCCATCCCGTGCTGACCTCGTAGTCAGGGGCACCATCCGTCCGGTTGTCAGCGAGAAATCGGTCCAGATTCCCATGAGGAACCCAGCCGACAAATCCCAGCGCGCGCATCCCGGGGAATCGCTGATTGATATCGAGGCTCCGAATGTAGTCGTGCCACTCCGTGCGCTTGAGCTGCTCGCTCGCCGCAAAAAGACCTTGCGCTCCCTTGAGCACCTGCTCATAGGCTTGCATCCGCGTCTGAATCGCCTCGGTGACCTGCTCTACGTGTCGCTGGAAGCGCTCACGCCCCCGTCGATGCAGTTGGGAAAGGGAAACCTGCCAGCTTAGAACTGTCACCAGAAAAGACAAAGCCAGCACGCCCCACGCCACGCCGGGTCGCTCCAAGATTTTGGCCAAGCCCAAGCCAGATGCCGGGTCAACTCTCCCGTTGTATCCAGGTTCACGCCTGAACTCGTTCGTTCGCCGCTCGGATTCCATTCAGAAATGCCCGGGCGATCCATGTCACTCCGGGCTTCAGCCAAGACTGCTTGTCGCGACCACGCGATGGCAATTGAATTCAGGCCCCACCTGACCGCTCGTTTCTCAGATCGCCGGCTCCACCAGCGGCGGGCTCACGTAACGCTGGCCGGCCAGCGCCGCGCGAACGGCGGGCACCAGGTACAGGCCACACGATGGCTTGAAGACAAAGGCGAGGGCCCCGCATCGAAACGCCGCCGCCACGTAGTGTGCATCGCTATTGGTCGATACGACCACGATGCGGGTCGCCGGAAAACTCAGCCTCACCCGGCGCGCGACCTCGAGCCCGTTCATCCCCGGCATCATCAAATCCATGACCAGCAGGTCCGGCTGCGTCCGCTTGACGAGGCTCAAGCTGTCCAGTCCGTTGCCTGATTCGCCGGCGAGATGCAGGTCCGCCTGCTGGTTCAAAAGCGCCTTCATCGCCTGCCGCATCGCCGCGTGGCCATCCGCCAGGACGATGCTGTACATCGTGAAGGATTCCGTCCCTCTCGGCGAAACACCCACCGCCTGACCCTCACGGAAATCGCATGGCTGGTGCGCGGACCGGTCTTCCATGAACAGCCCCGCGCCGGAGCGCGACGGACCGTTCATTGAGGCGCGGCAAGGCCGGGACACGGGCACAGCCATTGGAAAGTGATATTTCTGGAAGAAGCGGAATGTTTTCACGATGGCAGTTCGGATTTCTGTTCGACCGCAACTCTCTTCCACACTCGGAACTCCCGGCGATGGAGGATTCAACTTCGACTTCACGCACGCTACGGCGGGCACACCACGGCCGCCATGCGTACCCGATGGTATTCCCACCGGCCAACTCCGGTAATCCTCACCCCCCTGTTCTCCGCCGCCAAGAAGCCGTCGTGAATCTAAAAACCTCAAGCCGCGATGATGCCACGGCGAATCGCAAACCTCACCAGATCCGTCTGCGAGCGCAGGCTCAACTTGCGCATCAAGTTCGCACGATGCGTCTCCGCCGTGCGCGGGCTGATGAAAAGCGCCGCCGCGATCTCCGCGCTGGTCTTGCCCTCCGCCGCCAGTTGAAACACCAGCCGCTCGCGATTCGTCAGCGTCTCGTAGACATCCAAGTCCGACGCGCCCGGATGCTCCACATAACCCGTCAACGCGCGCTCCGCCAAGGCCGGACTCAGGTAGCGGCGTCCGCCCGCGACAGTTCGCACGGCCTGCACGAGATCGACCGCCGTGCAATCCTTCAAAACGTAGCCGCACGCGCCGTTGCGGAGAGCCTCCATCACATACGGCTCGTCTGCGTGCATGGAGAGAATGATGACCTTGGTTTGCGGATGGTCCCGCCGCAACTGCCGCACGACCTCCAGCCCGTGCAGCCTCGGGATCATCAGGTCAAGCAGCATGATGGCGGGCTTCTTCTCCTCCACCAGCTTCACCGCCTCCAGTCCATCCGCCGCCTCACCCACCAGCTTGAAATCCTGCTCGGCGGCCAGCACCAGTTTGAAGCCCTGTCGCACCACGTGATGATCTTCCGCCAGCGCAATGGTTATCATATTCCTCCTCCTGCCTCTACTGATGTGGATTCGTTCTCGCTGATCGGCAATTCAACCGTCAGGCATGTGCCGTGACCCGGGGTCGATTCCAAGGTGAACTCTCCGCCCAACAATTCAGCGCGCTCTTTCATCCCAGCGACCCCGGACGAGGCGCGTCGCGCGAGCACGGACGCGACATCGAACCCCGCTCCCGCCTCTTCAATCTGCACGCCGGCGCGCCCCGCGTTCGCCCATACTCGCACGGTCACTTCCTTCACCCGCGCGTGACGCGCGACATTCGTCAGAGCCTCCTGGACAATGCGGAAGATCGCCGTCTCCAATCCCGGCTCCAACCTCTCCGGCATGGGAGTATGGCGGAACTGCACGGCGATGCCGGTCTGCTTCTGGTAACGCTTCAAGTGCCAGTCAAGCGCGGTCATCAGCCCGAGGTCATCCAGCATCTGCGGACGGAGATTGATGGAGAGCTGCCGCACGCGTTCGATGAGATCGTTGATGAGCCCCAATGCCTCGTCAAAACTCTGTTGCTGCGCCGGGTTCTCCGGACGCAGGGAGATTTCCAGAACCAGCTTCAAACAAGTGACCGTCTGGCCGATCTCGTCGTGCAATTCCCGCGCGAGGAACCGCCGCTCCGCCTCCTGGACGTCCACCATGCGCAGCGAGAGGGCCTTCAGCGCGCCGTTCGCACGGGAAAGCTCCTCGGTGCGCCCGGCCACGCGCCGCTCCAGATCATCGTGCGCCTTGCGCAGCGCGGTTTCGGCAAGCCGGATGCGAAGCATGGCCTGCACGCGCGCGACCAGTTCGCGGTTCTCGATCGGCCGGGTGATGTAGCCATCCGCGCCGGCTTCCAGCCCGGTGATCTGACTGTCAGGAGACGTCTCGATGGATGAAAGCAAAACAACAAACAGATGGCTCGTTTCCGGCGACGTCTTGATCTTCCGGCACAACTCCACGCCGTTGATGTCCGGCAGCATCACGTCCAGCAGCACGAGATCAGGCTGTTCGGCCCGAGCCTGCACGAGACACTCCGCGCCATCCTTTGCCTCAAGGACGGTGAACCCTTCTGATCGCAGCAAGTGCCCCATGGCGAACAGCACCATCGAGTTGTCATCCACCATCAGAATTTTTGCTGGGTGACTCATCATTACCACAATCGGATCGCCGGCAGAGACCATGAGCATTACATTTCACACCGCCCGGCAAACCGATGCAGAAACTATGTTGCCCGCCGACCATCAACGCAAGCCGACAGGCAATACCCTTCAACCCTGGTCAATTTCCTCATTCATTTTCCAAGACTTGTCTTTTGCCTGCCCCGACATAAACTCCGCACATGAAGAAAGACGTCATTCCGGTCGAGATTCGCGGCATCCTGCCGGCGAACAGCGGATGCGCCATCTTTGTCGGCAACGATGAGAAAGTCTTCGTCATCCAGGTCGAGCCCAACATGGGAGCCGTGATCGGGATGTTCCTCCGCGACACGCCCAAGGAACGCCCGCTCACCCACGACCTCATCGCCAGCATTTTCAAAGGGTTCAACATCAGCGTCGAGCGCGCCATCATCACCGAGATCAAGAACGCGACGTTCTTTGCCAGGCTCATTCTCCAGCAGGAAAACGAGCTCGGCCGGAAGATTGTCGAGATCGACGCGCGCCCGAGCGATTGCCTCGCGCTCGTCACCGCCCAGAAGCGTCCGCTCTTCGTTTCCAGTTCCTTGTTCGATCAAGCCGAAGACATGTCCAAGTGGCTCGACGAGATCAACGAGAACGGCGGCAGCGAAATCGAGTAACCCGCATGGCCCGGCCAGCCGATTCCCCCGCACCCGTCTTCCTCGTTTACGGCGATGACGACTACGCCGTCAAACAGCGTGCCCGCCAGCTCTTCCAGCAATGGTCCCAGGAGCTGGGCGGCATGGATCATGAAACCATCGACGGCCAGGTTTCCAATTCCGGCGAGGCGCTGAAAGCCCTCGGGCGTCTCCGTGAAGGACTGCAAACCCTCCCCTTCTTCGGCGGCGGGAAAGTCGTGTGGCTGCAAAGCTGCAACTTCCTCGGCATGGACCGCACCTCGCAAGCCCAGGCCGTCACTGAAACCGTGGGCGAGATCGCCCAGGAGCTCAAAGACTTCCCGTGGCAGAACGTGCGCCTCCTCATCAGCGCCAGCGACGTGGATAAACGCCGCGCCTTCTACAAGACCATCGAGAAGCTCGGCGCGATAGAAAGCTTCTTCGCGTGGTCGCTCGACGACAAGGACTGGGCCGGTCAGGCCGAGATGGCGACGCGCAAAGAATTTCGTGCCCGCAAGAAGGAGATCAGTGAAGAGGCGCTCACCGAACTGGTGCAAGCGGTCGGCCCCCACCGTCAGCAACTCTCGAACGAGGTTGAAAAACTTTGTCTCTACGTCGGCGATCGGCCGGCCATCACCGGCGCTGACATCAACGCCATCGTTTCCCGGAACAAGCAGGCCCGAGCCTTTGCCCTCGCCGAAGCGCTGGGCGACCGCGACCTCCCACGCGTGTTGCGAACGCTCGACGGGGAACTTTGGGAGATGAAGTTCGACAAGGACAAGTCCGAGATCGGCCTCCTCTACGGCATCATCAGCAAAGTCCGGGCGATGGTCCTGATGAAGGAAGTCGTCCGCGAAGGCTGGCTGAAACCCGAGCGCGACTACTACCGGTTCAAGACCCAGTTCGAGAATCTGCCGACCGACAAGCTACCGACGGACAAGAAATTCAACCCTCGCGCCCTGCACCCATTCGTCGCGCACAAGGCCCTGCTGCAATGCGGCAACTACACCAGCAGCGAACTGGTCCGCGCCATGGGATCGTTGCTCGAATGCAACCAGCGACTCGTCACCAGCAGCCTCGACGAAGCGCTTGTGCTCCAGCAGGTGCTGGTCAACATCGTCCGCAGCGAAGGCGACAAGCCGTCCTCGAACCGTCCCGCCGAGAACGCACGGGCCCGGACGTAACCACCACGAGGAAGGCATTCTTGACTCACTCTTGGCCTCCACCGATAGTTTACCCAGTGATACACGTTGTATGAGTAACGGGGCAGCCAATGTCTCGGTCTGGGTTGGTGAAAAGTTCGTCTGCATAAAAATTGCAGGCCGCGCGAACTTTCAGTGCAGCATTGATTTCAAGACCCTCATCAACCATCTCCATCAGCAAGGCCACTCCCGGTTCGTCATCGACGTTGGCGAATGCCAACTGATGGACAGCACCTTCCTCGGTGTCCTCGCCGGACTGGGGCTGAAGTTCGGCCCGCAGCAAAATGGATCCGTCGCCGGCAGCCTGGAAATCCTCAACGCGAGCGACCGGATTTTCGACATGCTCGACAACCTGGGAATCGCACACCTCTTCAAGCTCATGAAAGGTACCGCGCCGGCGGCCAGCGAGCTGATCCCCGTCGGGAAATCCACCGCGAGCACCGACCGCGCGGAAACCGCCAAGACCTGCCTGGAAGCGCATCGGCTCCTTATGGAACTGAATCCCGCAAACGTCGCCAAGTTCAAGGACGTCACGAAATTCCTGGAGGAAGACCTCAAGAAGTTGCAGCAGTAATCCCCAGCGCAGCCTGGAGCTGCGATGCGGAAAAGCCCCCCCCGCAAAACTAAATCCCCTTTCCGTGTGATTGGGGCTTGGCCCTTCCAT
Organism: Pedosphaera parvula Ellin514; assembly: GCA_945872975.1. Classification (GTDB taxonomy): domain Bacteria; phylum Verrucomicrobiota; class Verrucomicrobiia; order Limisphaerales; family JADJPG01; genus JADJPG01. The sequence goes on along the minus strand of CAMCCU010000067.1, from coordinate 1,414 downwards.
AAGCAATCTGAACATGACCAACCCCGTCGTACGCCCGCGCCATGAGCGCGGGTATCCTGCCATGCGCAGCAACACCCGCACGCGCTCCTGATTCAGTCAGCGGGAGCTTCACGACAAGTTGCGTCGGCCACGCGAACCGCCTAGCCTGCCGCCGACATTTGTGAAACCACTGACCTCTTACACCTGCAAGCTCACCGATGAGCAGGCCGCCACACTTCAGGCGCATCTCAAGGAGTATAATTTCAAGCCACGCGAGGTGCCTTACGCCCGTTTCGCCGGCGAGAAGGACAAGCTGAACGTCGTCTTTTACGAGAGCGGGAAGCTCGTTGTGCAAGGCAAGGGCACCCAGGAATTCATCGAGTTCGTCATCGAGCCGGAAATCCTCAAGCAAGCCCGTCTTGGCTACGAAGCCGTATTGAACCCTGACCTGATGCTCCCGCGCTTCGGCGTGGATGAATCCGGCAAGGGCGATTTCTTCGGCCCGCTCTGCGTCGCCGGCGTGTATGTGAACGAGTCAGTCGTCAAGGCGTGGCAAGATGCGGGCATCAAGGACTCGAAGAACATTAGCAGCGACAAGAAGATGGCCGAGCTTGCGAAGGTCATCCGCGAAACTCCCGGCTGCGTCACGAGCGTCGTGCCGATCGGCAACGAAGCTTACAATCGTCTCTACGGCTCCATGCGTAGCGTGAACACGCTTCTCGCCTGGGGCCATGCGCGCATCATCGAGAACCTGATGGGCCAGCGGCATCAGATGAATCCCCTGCCCGTCCGCGCCATCAGCGATCAATTCGCGTCGAGCAAGGATACCGTCGCCAAAGCGCTCATGACCATGGGACGCGAGATTGAGTTGGTGCAGCGTCATAAGGCGGAAGAGGATCTCGCGGTTGCTGCGGCTTCGATTCTTGCGCGGCACGAATTCGTCACGCGCCTCGCGGTTTTGGAGAAGCAGTTCGGAATGAAACTTCCCAAAGGCGCATCAGCCGCCGTCGATGCCGCCGCCAAGGAGTTCATCGCAAAGCACGGGGTCGAGAATCTCCCGAAAGTCGCCAAGATGCATTTCCGCACCGCGTTGCGAGCGCAAGGATTGCCCGAGCCCGCGAAAACGGAGTGGCGAAAACGGTGAGAGAACAAAACACGTTGCATTCATTATTGCCGACGGCGACGTGGCGTTTGACTACGAAGTAATGGTTGTCCCCCGAAGCTCCGCGCACGCGGCACTTGCGGGAGCCGAGGGCTTTGAGGTAGGAATCATCGCGACGCTTGCGGGAATCTGAAGTGGGACGAGCACCCGTGAGCCTCGTCGAAGCCTTACCAAGGTAAGGTCAGGAATCAAGACTCGCGCGTGAACAACAAGATTGCCGGTGTGGCGAAATGGCAGACGCACAGGACTTAAAATCCTGGGACCATAAAAAGT
>CAMCCU010000066.1 GCA_945872975.1 Pedosphaera parvula Ellin514 | reverse complement strand
TCGCGGACTAATTGGGTTGCGTGATATTCTTCGCACAAGAGCTGCCAAAAGTCGAGCTGATTGTCGCGATTTGATGGCCTAACTGCGGATTTTTCCGGTGAGCGTCTCAGTTGAGCCCGTTTCACTTTGGCCAATCGACGCTTGGCGGTTCCTGACCTTTTCCATACCGTCGATGCCATGTTCAAACCGACGGACCTTTTTGACCTCAGCCAGACCGAACACGCGGCGTTGTTCGATGGATGCGAGAACGCCTGGGATGCGTTGAAGAGGATCAAGGAATATTTGAAAGCGAACCTGCGGCCGGAGCTCAGGAACCGCTGCGATGGCCATGCGCACATTGGCAAGGATGTCTTCATCGGCGAAGGCACGGTGATCGAGGACGGCGTGATGATCAAAGGCCCGGCCATCATCGGGCGCAACTGCCAGATCCGTCACAACGCCTACTTTCGCGAGGACGTGATCGTGGGCGACGGCTGCGTCGTCGGGAATTCCTGCGAGCTAAAGAACGCGATGCTCTTCAACAACTGCGAGGTGCCGCATTTCAATTACGTCGGCGATTCAATCCTTGGCTACAAGGCGCACCTCGGAGCTGGCGTGGTGCTGTCAAACGTCAAGGTCATCAAGGGCAACGTCGCTGTGGAAATGGACGGCCAGCGTATCGATACCGGGCTTCGCAAATTTGGCGCGTTGATTGGCGACTACGCCCAAATCGGCTGCAACGCGGTGCTCAATCCTGGTAGCATAGTCGGTCGCAACGCGGTGATTTATCCCTGCACCAACTGGCGCGGCGTCTTGCCGGCGGACAGCGTCGCCAAGAACAAGGCTTCGCTCGAAGTCACGGCCCGCCGGCGTTAACCGGACCCACGATGATTAGTAACATCGATCCGACGGACACCGCGCCTGATCTCGTCGCGCAGGTCGAAGAGATTTTCTCGGCGACCGGCGTCTTCTCGCAGGCGCGCAACTTCGAATACCGGCCCGAACAGCAACAGATGGCTGTTGCTGTTGCGAAGGCGTTGGAAGGTCGGGAGAGCTTGCTGACGGAAGCCGGCACGGGCGTCGGCAAGAGTTTCGCATACCTCGTTCCGGCCATCTTGTTTGCGGTGAGCCGGAAGAAGAAGGCGGTCATCTGCACCCACACCATCAATCTCCAGGAGCAGCTCGTGGAAAAGGATCTGCCGGTGCTCAAGCAGGTGCTGCCGGTGGAGTTCAGCTATACGATGCTCAAGGGGCGGCATAATTATCTCTGCACCCGGCGGCTGCAAAAGGCGATGGCGCAGGCTGATGGATTGTTCACCTCGCCTGAGCAGGCGGAGCTGCAACGCATCCATGAGTGGTCGAAGAAGACGAAGGACGGCAGCCTTTCCGATTTCGAGCTCGAGCCGGACGCGAAGGTGTGGTCCCACGTCTGTTCCGAGCGCGGGCTTTGCACGCCGAAGATTTGCGGGCACCAGTCCGACTTCGCGAAGAGCAGCGGCATCTGTTTCTTTCAACGCGCGCGCAGCCGGATTCTCTCGGCGGATGTGCTGGTGCTGAATCACACGTTGTTCTTCACGCTGCTCGGGGGCGTCGAGGAGGAGCCGGAGGGCGGCATCCTGTTCAAGAACGACTTCGTCATCTTCGACGAGGCTCACACGGTCGAGCAGGTCGCGGCGCGGCATATCGGTGTAAGTGTTTCCAGCGGGCAGATCCGCTATTCGCTTCAGCGGCTTTGGAATCCGCGAACAGAGAAGGGGCTGCTGGCGGTGCTGCGCAAGAGCGAGCCGGTGAAGCTGGTCTCGGACGTCTTGAAGGAGAGCGATGACTTCTTCGGAATGGTCGAGGGTGTTTGCGAGGAGCTGGCCAGCAACCAGCCGAAGAAGCCTGGCGGCGGGCCGTCACGCGCTTGGAGCGAGCTGCGCATCCGGCGGGCGGATCTGGTGCAGGACAACATGACGCTGCCCATCCAGCGGCTGCGCGAGGCGGTAAGCGAATTGATCAAGCTCTCGGATGACAAGGAAACCGCGCAGGAGCTGACGGAATGCAACCGGCGTCTGCTGGAGCTGCGGGAAGCGATTGCGACGTTCCTGAGCCAGAGCGCGGAGGATTACGTCTATTGGGTCGAGCGCGCCGGCAAGGCGCAGAAAAATCTCACGCTCAACGCCGCACCGATCGATGTCGCGGAGTTCCTGCGTCATCGGTTGTTCGGCGCGGACACTTCGGTGATCATGACGAGCGCGACGCTGGCGACCAATGTCTCCGAAGCGTCGCGCGCGAACGGGCTGTCCTACTTCGCCAAGCGCGTGGGCGGCGAGCGAGCGGAGAAGTTGCAGGTTGGATCGCCGTTCGACTATCAGCGGCAGATGAAAGTCTTCGTTGCGAACAAGATGCCGGACCCCCGCGAGGCTGGCTATCGCGAGGCGCTGGTTCATTGGATCGAACATTTCGTCACGATGACGCACGGCAAGGCCTTCGTGCTCTTCACGAATTTCAAGCTGATGCTCGAAGTCGGTGAATTGATGCAGCCGTTCTTTGACCGGCTGGGGCTCCAGGTTTTCATTCAAGGCACGGGCACGCCGCGCTCGGCGATGCTGGAGAAGTTCAAGGACGACGTGGACTCGGTGCTCTTCGGCACGGACAGTTTCTGGCAGGGCGTCGATGTTCCGGGGGAGGCGCTCTCGAACGTCATCATCACGCGGTTGCCGTTCGCGGTGCCGGATCATCCGCTGATCGAAGCGCGCATTGAGGCGATCGAAGCGCGAGGCGGGAATTCGTTCGGCGACTTCTCGCTGCCGGAGGCGATTCTGAAGTTCCGGCAAGGCGTCGGCCGGCTCATTCGCACGAAGAGCGACAACGGCATCGTCGTGGTGCTGGACAATCGCGTGCTGACGAAGCGCTACGGCCAGGCGTTCCTGGACGCGATTCCAAAGTGTCCGGTGGAAGTCGTCTGACGCACGAGAAGCCTCGGGGCCTTACGAGATGCGGCCCATCAGCTGGTCGAGCTTTTCGCGGTAGCTGCGGCTGAGCGTGAGCTTGGTGCCGTTGCGGAGGATGACGGTGTACTCGCCGTGGAAAAGCGGTTGGAGCTCCTTGATGCGATCCATGTTCACGATCGTGGAGCGGCTGATGCGCATGAACTTCTCCGGCGGGAGCTGGCCTTCAATCGACGCCATCGTCTCACGATGGAGATGGTTCTCCGAACCGACGTGAAGGCTGACGTAATTGTCCGCCGCTTCCACCCAGTCGATCTCATCGACTTTCACGAAGACGACGCGACCGCTGGATTTCACGGCGATACGATCGAGTTGCTTCGGCTTCTGTTCCGGTCGCACGTCGGCGAGGAGCGCCGTCAAGCGCTGGCTCAGCTCGCCCGCTTGCTGGCGTTTCACTTGATCGATGGCGCGGTTCAAGGCGGTGATGAAACGCTCCTTGTCGAAGGGCTTGAGCAGGTAATCGACGGCGTGAACCTCGAATGCTTTGAGTGCGAAGCGATCGTAGGCTGTAACGAAAATCACGGCAGGCATCTTCCCGCCGGACAGCTGCGAGATGACTCCGAAGCCGTCGAGCTCCGGCATTTGAACGTCGAGCAGCACGATGTCGGGAGCGTCCTTGCGGATGGCGGCAACGGCGGAAATGCCGTCTGCGCATTCGCCGATGCATTCGATCTCCGTCACGCCTTGCAGCAAAGCGCGGACACGCTCACGCGCCAGCGGCTCATCATCGACAACGAGGACTCGGGTTTTCACGAGGGCAAATGAGACTCAACTGTGAGCCTCGCGCAAGCCATATAGACGGAGCAATTCGACGATGGTGTCGTCGATCGCGGCCTTGGTGACGCGAAAGGCGATTGCGATTTCCGACAGCAAGGCGTCCTCGGCAGTTTCTGAATGGAACGCGCCGACCGGCTTGTCGCTCCAGGCGTGGATGCGACTTCCCAGAAGCAGGATTGCTAGCAGTTGCTTCGCTTCAGGATCCTCAACGGCGGCGAGGGTCTGGGCGTGATGATGCTGAATCGCGGTGGCATGGATCGCCGGAAACTTCAGCGCACGAACGATGGTTGCACCGACGGTGCCGTGGTCGGTTTGATTGCATTCCAGCTCGATGTCCACCGAACCGGGGGAGAATCCAAGGGCGTCTTCCGCAAGGTAACTGTAGTCGGCGAGATGTTTGCTCATGAGCGGCACAGCGCAATCGCGGAACAGTCCGGCGAAGAAGGCGGCTTCGACGAGGCTGGGATTAAGCTGTTGCGCAGTGATTTCACAGACGTGGGCGATGGTTTCGGATTCCTCCCACCAGTGGTCGTTTCCCGCACCATCGCCGAGGTGAAAGCGCAGCGCGGCGGCGACGGAGGCTTTGTAGAAATCCGTGGTGCCGAGCCGGCCGAACGCGACGTCGACTTTGTCCACTTTGGTGCGACCGCCGAACCAGGCGGAATTCGCGAGAAAGATCACGCGCTTGGCCAGCAGTGGATCGTTCTGAATCGCGGCAATGACTTCGTCGAAGGTGGTTTGTTCCTTGCCCTTTTCGAGGTTGAGATCGGCGATGATCTGGGCGCGCTTGAGAATCCCGGTTTGCTCGAGGAGCTGGTTGGCGATCCGCTGCGGGCCGGAGTCGGTGGCGGAAGATTCGTTCATGGTTCTTTGCGAAGGGCAGCGGACGAAGCCGGTTCGCTTACCCGTGGTGAACTGCGTGTCGGTGAATGGAAATCAGAGTCTCGCAACCCTGCGGAAAGTAAAGTCTGGAAACTGTCCGCCTCCGATATTACTGGGGGGCTGATTCTCGGAAAGGGATGTCGATGCGAACGGTCAGGCCGCCGCCGCTCGCGCCCTTCAACTCCAGCCGTTGCTCGGGACCGTAGAGCTGCTGAAGTCGTGCTCGGGTGTTGGAAAGCCCGATGCCATCGACGGGTTGCAATCCCTTCGCCAGCCCGACGCCATTGTCCTCAACTTCGAGGATCAGGCGACCGTCCCTTCGCAATGCCCGGAGAATAATTTCGCCAGGGCGCGCATGTGGCTCGATGCCGTGTTCAATGGCGTTCTCGACGAGCGGCTGAAGGATGAGGTTGGGCACGCGGGCGTGCAGGACTTCGTCCGCAATCTGGTGGTTCACGGTCAGACGTTCGCCGAAACGGGCGCGTTGGATATCAAGATAGCGCCCGAGGAAATCGAGCTCCCGGTGCAGCGGAACTTCCTGTTCGTTGGTGCTGTCGAGGGCGTAGCGAAGCAGTTCGCTGAGGCGGACTATCATGCGGTCAGCGGCGTCCACGTCCTTGTGCATGAGAGAGGCGATGGCGTTGAGGGTGTTGAACAGAAAGTGCGGGTTGAGCTGCATTTGCAGCGCCTGGAGGCGGGCCTCGGTCAGGCGGGTTTCCAGCGCGGCGGCGTGCAGCTCGCGTTCGTGGAATTTCCAGTAGTAGGTGAAGGCGTTTTGCCCGGCGACAATTCCCCAGTAAACAAGAAGGTTAAAAAAGAAGGTGGCACCGAGGGCCTGGCTGAAGGCGGCGCTGAACGGGACGGGATCTTCCACGCCGCGTGTGCGCCAATGCTCGAAAGCAGCGCGAAGAACCATCCAACCCAACGAGAACGCGGCGCTGGTGAGGAGATGCACTGAGAGAGCTTTGGGCCAGCGAGGTCCGGCGGCGGGAAACCGGCGTCCCAGCCAGAGCGCCGGGACCGATAGCAACGCGAAGACATACCAATCCGCCAGCGCGCGGCCCATCGCAAATGTCCAGGACACGGGCGCGCCAATCTTGGACCGGGAGAGGTAAAGTTGCCCGGCGAAGGCGAGGCCGAGAATGGTCCAGAAGAGGAACAGGAGGATCCACTTCGACCATGGCTTTCTTATTAATTGCGGGCCGGTCATGGGCTGCATGACTTTCGGCGGAACCAAGATTATTTACAGGATTAAAATAGCGACGGGCCGCGTGCGAAGCGCTTGTAGAGCTTTGCCAAATAGGTTGAACTCCTCGGCTTCTGTCGGAATGATTGCACAACCCTAGGCATGAATTCATCGCCTCCCAATAACACTGATCCATTGCCGGAACCGCGGGATGACGCCCGTATCGGTCGGGCATTTCGTTGGTCCGCGATAGTGTGGGCGATGTTTGCGATCGCCGTCGCAGCTGCATGGTGGTGGGTAAACCGCCCTTCCCAGCCGGTGCCCGTTCGCCAGACCCTGCTGACGACCCCTGAGGCATCCGCGCCAGCTTCGACTGAGGTCTCACTGGTGAGATTCACTGATGTCACAGCGTCCAGCGGGATAACTTTCTCGCACTTCAACGGGGCGTATGGCGACAAGTTGCTGCCGGAAACGATGGGTGGCGGCGTGGCTTTCTTTGATTTCGACGGTGATGGCGATCAGGATTTGCTGTTCGTCAACGGAACACACTGGCCCTTGAAGTCAGGTTCTTCTGACGAGAAACCTCCAACTGCGGCCCTCTACCGGAATGATGGGCACGGGAGATTTGATGACGCGACGAAGGGCTCCGGGCTGGATGTCAGCTTTTTTGGAATGGGTGTGGCGGTGGGCGACTACGACAACGATGGGCTCGTCGATGTTTTCATCACGGGAGTTGGCGAATGCCGTTTATTTCATAACAGCGGCGGGGGGAAATTCAAAGATGTAACGGCACAGGCTGCTGTCGCTGGCACCACGAACGATTGGAGCACGAGCGCGGCGTGGATCGATTACGACAACGACGGTGATCTGGACCTGTTCGTTTGCCACTACGTCCGATGGTCGAAAGCCATCGACCTGGAAGTGGGCTACAAGATCGACGGCGTCACGCGAGCGTATGGGCCGCCCATGAACTTTGAAGGAACATTCCCCTCGCTGTATCGCAATGAAAGGAGTGGAAAGTTTCTCGATGTCTCAGCGGCGAGCGGAATTCAAGTAAAGAACCCGTCGACCGGTCGTCCGATGGCGAAGTCACTGGCGATTGCGCCGGTGGATGTGGATAATGACGGATGGATCGACATCGTGGTGGCCAACGACACGGTGCAGAACTTCCTCTTCCGCAATCGTCGGGACGGAACGTTCGAAGAGATGGGTTCCCGGTCGGGTATTGCGTTTGATGCGTATGGAATGGCCCGTGGCGCAATGGGCATCGACGCGGCGCGCTTCCGCAACGACGAAGCGCTGGGAATTGCCATCGGGAACTTCGCCAACGAGATGAATGCGCTCTACGTCTCGCAGCGCGACTCATTGCTGTTCGCCGATGAAGCGATCACGGAAGGTGTCGGTCCAGCCAGCCGGTTGTTGCTTAAGTTCGGTCTGTTCTTCTTCGACTACGACCTCGACGGACGGCAGGATGTATTGACGGCCAACGGCCACTTGGAAGAAGAGATCCAGAAATTCCAGCAGAGCCAGCGGTACCGTCAACCGGCCCAGTTGTTCTGGAATCGCGGCACCAGCCTGGGTGTTGGCTTTGTGCCCGTGCCGGAAGAAAAGAGTGGTTCAGATTTGCTGAAGCCAATCGTAGGTCGAGGCTCCGCATTCGCAGATATGGATGGTGACGGTGATCTGGATGTCGTGATGACACAAATTGGCGGCCCACCCTTGCTATTACGGAATGACCAAGACCTGAGGCATAACTGGCTGCGATTCCAGATGATCGGGTCGAAGAGCAATCGCGATGGCATTGGCGCGTGGGTGAAGGTCCGGACTGGGAATCAGGTTCTATCCCGCCAAGTAATGCCCGCAAAAAGTTATCTGTCGCAGTCGGAACTTCCGGTGACGGTGGGTCTTGGCACCGCCACGCAGGTGGATGAAGTGACGGTGGTTTGGCCGGGAAAACAGGCGCAGAAGGTGACAGATTGGCGACTGAACGGATTGACCACGGTCACACAACCCTGACGGGCTCTGGGTGTGTTCGGTGACGCCGAATTGAGAGGGATACAGCCGTCGGAAGAAATGTTCGGATGTTAACGAAACGAACAATCCGCATTCGGCAGCCGAACCAGCAGTGCAAACACCAAACCGAAACCCGAACCGACCAACTTACGGCGCAACCGTCATGGAATGAATGCGAGCTTGGGCTTGCTTGGACAGGCTGGTGAAAAGCATGGACACCGCGTAGCCCGCGTGACGATTGCCACTGCAAGCGACGACGACGCCAGTGAAATTTACTTTTCGGGAGTCCGTTGGGGTCTGCATCGCCACCGTCATCTCAGTCCAAACCGGGATGGCGTTTTCGGAGCGAAACTCGATTCCATTCTTACGGATGCACACAGAGGCGGCAGGAAGATCCAACCGGGTGGTCTGGGCCTGGATCGAAACGGGTTGTAGCAAAGCCGAGTTATCAATTTTACGTGCGCTCATAATTACGAGTGCAGAGTAACATACGGACATTGAAGGTCAACAGGGCTGCTCGGCAAAAGTTTATTGGCGGCAATTCCTCGAATTGATCATTGTTTTCGGACGACAATCGAGAACCCTGACAGGGCTTCTCAGAATTCCTGTAGCGGATGGAACCAGCAGTCGTCCTGATCGACTGGCGGTGTTTTCCATGCTCCCAGCAAGGTTGGGATGCGTGTCTATTGCCCCCCTCGCGCAGGCCGATCCACCTCTTCCTTGTTTACGAATCCAGCCGGCCGGTTACGATCGCCCCGCTGCATCATCATGAATGAAGTCCCGCTTGAACATCTGACCGCCGAACGTTTCGCTGAGCTCGTGCAGACGCCGTTTCAGGTCTCGATCGAGCCCGGCCTTGCTGTGAAGCTCGAACTGGCCGCCATCACCGTGACTCGTCCCGACACCCGGGACGACGTGTCGCCTGGAGGTCCGATGTCCGAGGGTTTTTCGCTCCTCTTCAACGGGCCGGCCAACCCACCGCTTGCGCAGCGAATGTATGGCTTCGCGCATGAGCGTCTGGGATCGTTTGATCTGTTCATCGTGCCGATCAGCGCGGCAGGCGAGTTGCGGCAGTACGAGGCGGTGTTCAACCGGCGTCCTGTGCCGGCAAATGGCACCTAATGTTTTCGCTGCCAACTCCGTTTCAGTGTCGGTAATGTCCGTCCTTCGGGCCGGATGAAGGTCGAAGATGTAGATGTGTTGATGTTATGGCCACTCGTCGAAAGTTTATCCGTGATTGTTCCGCGCTTGCCGCCTCGGCCGCGCTCGTTCCCATGTCGGTCCTGGCCGCCCCGCAAAAGTGGCGGGAAGTGGCCCTGGAGGACGTTGCGTTCGAAGCGCTGGCCGCGGAGGTCAACGGGCGGTTCCAGCTGCGCACTGCGAACGGCGACACGCAGGCGCTGGAGATGACGGAGGCTCGATTGTCGCCCGAGAGTCACAGCCGCAGCGCCGAGGATGGCGGCAACGAGAAGTTTTCCCTGCTCTTTCGCGGCGGCGCCAGCCAGCCGCTCGGCCAGAACACCTACACGTTCGAGCACGCTGGCATCGGACGCTTTGAGATGTTTCTCGTGCCCATCGGTTGTGCGGACGGTGCCCATTGTTATTACGAGGCGGTGTTTAATCGGCCGGCACCCGGGTTCCGCAACGGTGGACATCTCGTGGCGCAGGTTCACTCCAGTTAACCCGCAGGAATATCATGGCTGAACCATTCCTCTCCGAAATCCGCGTTTTCAGTTTCACCTTTCCGCCACGCGGCTGGGCGGCTTGCAACGGACAACTGCTTCCCATCAATCAAAACCAGGCGCTGTTCTCGCTGCTGGGTACCACCTATGGCGGTGATGGTCGCGTGACCTTCGCGTTGCCGGATCTGCGAGGCCGGGTGCCCATCCACGTCGGCAGCGCACACCCACTCGGCGAACGCGCGGGCGAGCAGGCGCACACGCTTTCGATCGCCGAGCTCCCGACCCATGCTCACACCGCGCAGGCATCCGCCACGGCAGGCACTCAGAATGTTCCGGCGAACAACATGATGCTGTCCCAGCGGGCAGCCGAGATCTACCGCGCGCCGTCGAGCCTTGCGCCGATGGCAGCCGGCACTCTCGCCAACACGGGCGGCAGCCAGGCCCATCTGAACATGCAGCCGTTTCTGGCACTTAATTTTTGCATCGCGCTGCAAGGCATATTCCCGTCACGCAACTGAGGAGATATTCATGGCCCAACCTTACGTCGGAGAAATCAGATTGTTCGCGGGCACCTTCGCGCCAGCCGGGTGGATGCTGTGCGACGGGCAATTGCTCCCGATTTCCGAAAACGAAACGCTCTTCAACTTGATCGGCACGACCTACGGCGGAGACGGCCAATCGACCTTCGGGTTGCCCGACCTGCGCGGGCGCGTGCCCATTCATTTCGGGAACGGTTTCGTCCAGGCTGAAACGGGGGGCGTCGAGTCTGTCTCGATCACGCAGAATCAGATTCCTGCGCACACGCACGCATTCCTTGCATCCGCCGATCCAGCCAGCTCGCCGAATCCCGCAGCGCATGTCATGGCCGAGACGGTCTCGACCACACCCTACTTTGTCGGTCCGCCTGCGGTGGCGCTGGCAGCGCAGTCGGTCACGCCCATCGGTGGCAGCCAGCCGCATGACAATCTCCAGCCCTTCCAGTGCATTCACTATATCATCTCGTTGTTCGGGATATTTCCTTCCCAATAAATTGCTCCCAAGGATTCTCTCATGGCTGATCCATTCGTCGCTGAAATCCGCATCTATCCGTTTAATTTCGCCCCGAGAGGCTGGGCGTTCTGCGATGGCCAGCTCTTGCCCATCAGCCAGAACACGGCGCTGTTCTCGCTCATCGGCACGACCTACGGCGGCGACGGCAGGAGCACCTTCGGCCTGCCCAACCTGCAAGGCCGCGCTGTGATGCATCCCGGCCAGGGTCCGGGCCTTTCGCTCCGCGATCTGGGTGAGACTGGCGGGGCGGAAACCGTCACGCTCCTGCAATCCGAAATGCCCGCACACACGCACGCGCTGATGGCCTCCAACGAAATCGGCGAGGACCGCAAAGCCGTGGGTGAAGCGATGGCGCGGTCCACCGGCGGCGCGCTCTATGGACCGGTTCCCGGTGCCCCGGTCGCCCTGGCACCCAGCGCAGTGGCGCCGGCGGGCGGCGGCCTGCCGCACAACAACCTGATGCCGTACCTCACCTTGAACTTCTGCATCGCGTTGCAGGGAGTGTTCCCGCCGCGACCTTGATCGAGTTCCATGACCGCGCTGCCTCATCCGATGCTGTCCTCCGACGCCATCACGCTCCGGCAAGTTTGCGACGGTGATGGCGAACGACTTTTCGTCATCTATGCCGCCACGCGCACGGAGGAGCTGGCGCAGGTCGATTGGGACGATGCTGAGAAGGAGCGCTTCCTGCGGATGCAATTCGATGCGCAGCGAACGTTCTACGAGCGCGAATATCTCGGCGCAGAATTTCAACTCATACTTGTCGCGGGCGAAATTGCCGGCCGGCTCTACGTGCATCGACGCGAACGGGAGATCCGCATCATGGACATCGCGCTGTTGCCGGGCTATCGCGGGCGCGGCATCGGCACGGCGCTGTTGAGCGACATCCTTGCGGAAGGCGAACGCACGGCGCGCGCTGTCACCATCCACGTCGAATCGTTCAATCCGGCCCAGCGCCTCTACGAGCGGCTTGGCTTTGTGAAGATCGCCAGCAACGGCGTGTATCATTTGCTCGAGCGGAAACCATCCATCGACGCCCCGGACCAAGTGGAATTTCTGAAGACGGAGAACGTATGAATTTGAAATCTGCCATTCGAGAGTTGAAAGCCGAGGGATGTCGTCCGTGGATTCCCCTGCTCCTTCTTGCCCTGAGCCTTCTGGTCACTCCATCTGCGCGCGCCCAAGCTCTCGGAGCGACGATGGCCACCTCGCTCATCGCGACCCAGGGCGGATCGCTGACCTACACCGTCGTCATCACCAACCTCACGAGCAGCGCCATCACCGGCGTGACCTTCAACGACGTGCTCGATCCGAACACCACGCTCATCGCCGGTTCCATCAACACCTCGCCGCTGGCCTTTCCTGATTCCTATTCCGCCTTGGGCAACGTGCAGATCACCATCCCCGGCCCCGGCGTGCTCGCCAACGACGTGGATCCGGACGGCATCGGCCCCGCGCTCGCCGTGACTGCGGCCACCACCACCAGCGCGAACGGCGGCGATGTCGCCCTCACCGCGAACGGCGGCTTCACCTACAATCCGCCGCGCGGCTTCGAGGGCACCGATACCTTCACCTACCAGTTGAACGACGGCGAAGGTTTCACCGACACTGGCACCGCGAGCATCACGGTGACGGGCATGGTTTGGTTCGTGAATGCCGCCGCGCCGGCGGGAGGCGACGGGCGGTTGACCAATCCGTTGAATTCACTGGCCGCGCTCTCCGCGATCAACAACGGCGCAGGCAAAAACGCGGGCGCTGGCGACAGCCTCTTCCTTTACTCCGGCAGCTACGCCGGGCCGCTCGCGCTGTTGAACAACCAACGACTCATCGGCCAGGGCGCGGGCGCATCGCTGGCCGCCATCGCAGGATTGACGCCTGCGACGGGCAGCCTCGCCTTGCCGACGACGGGCGGCGCGCGGCCCACCATCACAGGCAACAGCGGCGGCATCGCACTGGCTTCAGGCAACCTGGTGCGCGGACTGAATCTCAACAACGGTGGCGGCACTTCGCTGGGCGGCGCAAGCGTGGGCACCTTCACCGCCATCGAGACCGCCGTCACCAACACCGCCGGCATCGCGGTCAATCTCGCGGGCGGCGCGTTGAACGTCACTCTCGGCAGCGTCACGTCCGCAGGCGGCGCGAACGGCATCCGCCTCGCCAACTGCACCGGCAGCTTCACCGTTACCGGCGACGGCGCAGCGGCTCAGAACGGCACGGGCGGCACGATTCAGAACACGACCGGGAACGGCGTTCAGCTCGACAACGTCGCAAGCGTTTCCCTGGCGCGGATGAACATCAACAGCAGCGCGGCCAACGGCGTCTTCGGCCAGAACGTCAACGGCCTGATCCTCGACTGGTGCAGCCTCGTGAACAACGGCGATGCGGCGGACGAATCCGGCATCCGCCTTGGCGATCCAGTCGGAGCCAACGGCCTCACCGGCTCCGCGCCCGGCGGCGCGAACCCGACGCGCATCGCCAACACGCTCATCCGAGCCTCCGGCGAAATGAACGTCGCCATCTACAACAGCGCCGGCACGCTCGCGCAGTTGGAAGTGACGAACGTGGTGTCGAAGGACACGCGGAACCGTCCCCTTGGTGCCGATGGTTTCTATTTCGAGACGCGCGGCACGGCGGTCGCCACGGTCAACTTCACGGGCTGCTCCTTCTCAAACAATGTCACGCAAGGCATCCAGGCGCTTGCGCTCGCGCAATCTGTCCTCAGCGTCACGGTCACGAACTGCGGTTTCACCAACAACAACGAAGGTGTCGTCCTCGCGAACGCCAACGACGCCGATCTCATCTTCGACATCAACAACAGCCGCTTCTTCAACAACCTCGCCAGCGGCCGGTCCGGCTCGGCCATCGCCGTCGTTAACGCGACCACCGTGACACCGGGCGCCATTTACTCCGGCAAGGTTCGCAGCAACACCATCGGCGGCGGCGGCATCGACAACCATCTCGTCACCGCGCTGCTGGCGGGCGCGGGCAACAACACGCTGCATGTCGCCAACAACACCATCAACGCCGCCAACGCGCAGTTCAGCGGCATCTACGTTCAGGCCGGTGAAACGGGTTCGGGCAGCTTGAACGCGAACCTCACCGTGACGGGCAACAGCGTCGGCGTCGGTGCGCTCGGCAGCCACGGCATCGTGGTTCAATCGCGCATCACCTCCGCGCTCTGCGCCGAGATCGCGAACAACGTGTCCACGACCGGCGGTGCCGGCCTGTTCGGCATCAACATCCGTCAGCGCGACACGTCGACCTTCCGTCTCCCTGGATTTGCCGGCCCCTTCAACTCGGCCGCCGCCGTCATCGCGTTTCTGCAAGGCAAGAACGCCGGCTCGACCATCGGCTCCACCGTGGCCACCGCCTACACGGGCGGCGCAGCGTGTGTGCTGCCACTGCTGGCCATGCCCGCTCCGCTCGCGCCGGCTTTCGTGCCTTCATTCCCGGCGACGGATGCCGAGACGAGCGGAGTGACAATTACGAGTGCGATCGCGAGACAGGACGCCGTGCTCCCGCCGGATACTTCCGCACCGCTCACCGACACCGCCCTCGCTCCCGTCCTCGCCGCCGCGCGCCTGCGCTGGTCCGAGGCAGGCCTCACCCGCGATCAGCTCGCGGTCATTGATTCGCTGCGGTTTGAAGTCTCCGACTTTGCCGGCTGGTATCTCGGCGCGTCGTCCGGTCGCGTCGTGCAGCTCGACCGCCGTGCGACGGGCTATGGCTGGTTCGTCGACCCGACGCCGATGGATGACCGCGAATTTACGGAATCCATGACGGCAACCCGGTCTTCCAGCCCGGCGCTTGCCGGACGCATCGATCTCCTTTCCACCGTGCTCCACGAGATGGGCCACACGCTCGGCCTCGACGACGACTACGCGCCGGCCGCGCGTGACAACGTTATGTACGGTTTCCTCATGCCCGGCGAACGCCGTCTGCCGTTCCACCAACAGGCCCGCAATGCCGTGCCGGACACCGGCTCGGAAACTCACTACATGTTCGCGCCGCTAAACATCGGCACCCTGCCGGCCGGCAAGTCGATCACGATCACCTTCCGCGTCGCCATTGCGAACCCGGTGGCACTAGGCACGTGCTTCATTTCCAATCAGGGAACCGTCACTGCGAACGGCGGCGTCTCCGTCGTTACGGACGATCCGCAAACTGGTGCGCCACTGGACGCCACATTGACGGCGCTCCTCGTGCCACCCGTCGCCATCACAACGCTGGCGGTCGCTGGAGCCTCCGGAGACAGCGCGACGCTGTACGGCCGGGTCAACACCTGCGCCAGCAGCGCCAGCTATTACTTCCAATACGGCACCACCACCGGCTACGGGAACATCAGCGCGATTAACACCCTACCTGCCGGTCTGTCGGCCGTGGCGGTCAACGCGTCGATCGGTGGCCTTCAAGCAGGTGTCACCTATCACTTCCGTCTCGTCGCCACAAACAGCTTCGGCGCCGGCGCCGGCGGGGACCTGACCTTCACCGCGCCGCTGGCGATTCTCCAGCAGCCGGCGGATATCACCGCCTGCGCCGGCAGCACCGCGAGCTTCTCCGTCGTGGCGAATTCCGCCACCGCCACCTATCAATGGTTCCGGCGCGCTCCTGGTGCGGCGTTGTTCGAGAAGATCCCGGATGCCACTGCGGCGAACTACACGACGCTGGTGCTCACGTCCGCCGATGACGGCAGCGCCTTCCGCGTCGTGGCGACGGGAGGCGACACCCAGATCGAAAGCACGGCTTCGGTGCTGTCCGTAATCTCCGTTGCATCACCCACCATCACCTACGACTTCAACTCCGGCCTGCCGGCGAACACCGCGATCTACGGCAGCGCCTATGTGGACACCGGCGCGGGCGTGCTCGAACTCAATCCCAATGCCGGCGGCTTGACCGGCGCGTTCCTCACCGCCGACCTCTCTCCTGGCC
>CAMCCU010000065.1 GCA_945872975.1 Pedosphaera parvula Ellin514 | reverse complement strand
CACGCACCAACGCCATGAACACACGAATACTCAAACGATCAGCATCACGACCAAGCGAACCTCTTTGCCGCCTTCGGCTTCTCCGTCGCGCCACCGTCAGCGCGTCATGGCTCCTGCTCGTCGTGCCCATGTTGTTTTCCGTCCGCCTGCCAGCGGCCGAGCGCACCCTGCTGCATTGTGGTCGATTGATCGACGTGAGCGCCGGCCGAGTCCGGGAGCAAATGACCGTCGTCGTCGTCAGCAACCGGATCGCCGCCGTGGAATCGGGCTACGTGCAGGCGGGCCCGGCGGACACGATCCTGGATTTGAAGCAGCGCACGGTGTTGCCTGGACTCATGGATCTTCATGTCCATTTGCAGCTCAGTTTCGGTCCGCAAATTTACCTCGAGCGCTTTCAGCTCAATCCCGAGGACAGAGCGCTGCTGGCGGCGCACCACGCCCGCGTGACCCTGCGCGCGGGCTTCACCACCGTGCGCGATCTCGGCGGCGAACAGGTGGTTGCCCTGCGCAACGCCATTGCGAAAGGTATCGCGGAAGGTCCGCGCATCGTCGCGGCAGGCCGGGCGATCGCGGTGACCGGCGGCCATGCCGACCTAAGCAACGGCATGCGCCGCGACTTGCAGGGCGATCCCGGACCGGACCACGGCGTCATCAACGGACCCGACGACGCGCGCAAAGCCGTGCGCCAGCGTTACAAGGAGGGGGCCGATGTCATCAAGATCACCGCCACGGGCGGCGTGCTGAGCGTGGCCAAGGACGGTTTCCGTCCGCAGCTCACGGCGGAGGAGATCCAGGCCGTCATCGAGACGGCGACGGATCTGGGCATGACCACCGCCGCGCATGCCCACGGCAGCGAGGGGATGAAGCGTGCGGTCCTGGCAGGCATCACCTCCATCGAGCATGGCACCATGATGACGGAGGAGGTCATGGACCTGATGAAGGCCCGCGGCACCTGGTATGTGCCCACGTTGAGTGCCGGCAAGTTCACCGAGGAGAAGGCCAGGGTGCCGGGCTACTATCCCGCCATTGTCGCGCAAAAGGCCCTCGCGGTGAGCCCGCTCATGATGAACACCTTTCGCACGGCGATCGGCCGCGGGGTGAAAGTCGCCTTTGGCACCGACGCGGGAGTGTTTCCGCACGGCGACAACGCGAAGGAGTTTGCTTACATGATTGAGGGCGGGATGACGCCGATGGCCGCGATTCAAAGTGCGACGATGAATGCGTCCCAGTTGCTCGGCATGGAAAAGAATTTGGGAACGCTGGAGGCCGGCAAGTTCGCCGACCTCATCGCCGTGGCAGGCAACCCGGTCGAGGACATCACCGAGTTGCAACGGGTGAAGTTCGTGATGAAGGATGGCCAGATCGTGGTGAACAAGTGATCGCGTTGAAAGGACCGAGTCCGAAGAAAGAATTACCTGAACCCTGCCAACCATGAACATCAACCGCCTCCTGCTACTCCTTTCCCTCTGCCTCTTCACTATCGGTCCAGCGCACGCGGCCGAACGCTCGTTCGATCAATGGGCCGACGAATTTGCGGTGCGCCGGGTGCGGCTCAACCCGCAGTTCGCCACGCGCGTGCAATACTTCTCCGGTGCCGAGCAGGACGCGCTCGACCGGCAACTGATCCTCGGCGGGGCTTTTGGACAGACCTACGGCCTCAAGGCCGCCCGGGAGCGCGCCGAGTTTGCGCGCCGAGGGCTGAAGGAGTTGCAGCGCTTCCCGGCTGCGAAACTCACAGCCCCGCAGCGGACGTCCGCAGCGGTGATCCAGTGGTCGCTGGAAGACGCGGTGCGCGGCGCGGCCTTCGCACAGCACCAGTTCGTGTTTGAGCAGATCGGCGGGCTGCACCTCGGGATCGTTAGTTTCCTCACCTCGACCCATCCGATTCGCAATGCCCGCGATGTCGAGAACTACCTCGCCCGTCTCGCCCTCGTGGCGCCGCGCATCGACGAGGGCATCGCTGAGGCGAAAGCGGCGGGTGTGGCCGGCATGATACCGCCGCGCTTCGTCTTGCAGCGCGTGATCGAGCAGCTCGATGGCTTCACGGCCCAGAAGCCGGCGGACAACCCGTTCGTCGCCACGCTGGACCAGCGCATCGCCGCGCTCGGCGCGGCCGTGTCGGCGGAGCAGCGGGCCAGCTTTGTCGCCGCCGCCGAAAAGGAGGTGGCGGCGGCCATCATCCCGGCTTACCAGCGCGTGCGCGCTTTGCTCGCGGCGCAGTTGCCGGGCGCGACCGATGACGCCGGAGCGTGGCGGCTGCCGCGGGGCGGGGACTTTTACGCCAACTCGCTGGAGTCATTCACCACCACGAAGCTGACGCCGGCGGAAATCCATGCCATCGGTCTGCGCGAAGTCACGAATATCAGCACCGAGATGGAGTCGATCCTCCAGCAACTCGGCTACAAGGAGGGCACCCTCCAGGACCGCATCGAGAAACTGAACGCCACGCTGAACCCGCCGGCGGAGCCCGACCCTCGGCTCCTGCTGGTCGCCAAGGTCGAGGCGCTGGTGCGTGACGCGGAGCGGCGGGCGGTCGCGATGTTCGACCTGCTCCCGAAAGCGCCGGTCACGGTGAAGCGCGAGCCGGCCTTTTCGGAAAAGAGCGCGGCGGCGCACTACTCGCCTCCCGCGCCCGACGGCTCCAGCCCCGGCATCTACTGGCTGCCCTTGGCTGATCTTGGCCCGCGCGGGACGTGGCTCGGGGTCGGCATGAAATCCACCGTGTATCACGAGGCAGTGCCGGGACACCATTTCCAGATCACCATCCAGCAGGAATCGCAGGACCTGCCGCGCTACCGCAAACTCGGAGTGTTCGGTTTCAACTCCGCCTACATCGAAGGCTGGGCGCTCTACGCCGAGCGGTTGGCGGCGGAAAACGGCTGGTATGAGGGCGACCTGCCCGGACGGCTCGGCTACCTGCAACTCCAACTCTTCCGCGCACGCCGACTCGTGGCCGACACCGGTCTGCACGCAATGAAATGGACGCGGCAGCAGGTGATCGACTACGGCTTCACGCCGCAGGAGACGGAGCGCTACATCGTGTGGCCGGGGCAGGCGTGTTCCTACATGATCGGCCAGCTTCGGATATTGGAACTGCGCGAAAAGGCCAAGGCCGCGCTCGGCGCGAAATTCTCGATCAAGGAATTCCACAACGTCGTCCTGCGCGGCGGCTCGATGCCGCTTTCGGTGTTGGCGCAGGAAGTGGACGCGTGGGTAACGGCCAGGAAAGCAGGCGGCTAGAGTCGTGGCCCAACCCGCATGATGATTTCCAAATGAATCCAAATTCAATCCTCCTATTGGCGGCGGCACTGTCCGCCTGTGGCATCACGACGGTCAACCTCAGGGGCGCAGAAGCTCCCCCTCCCCAATGGCCGCAGTTCCGCGGCCCTGGTGGCAACGCCATTGCGACTGCGCAAGCCATTCCGATCACGTTCGGTCCGGACAATAATGTGCGCTGGAAGACTGCACTGCCGGCGGGGCATTCCTCGCCATGCATCTGGGGCGACCGCATCTTTCTCACCGGGCACGACGGCACGACGTTGAAAATGATCTGCCTGCGACGTTCCGACGGGAAGATTCTTTGGGAGCGCGAGCGGAAGATTTCCAAGCTCGCCACCTACGAGCACATCGCCGGGAGCCCGGCGAATTCGACTCCGGCAACCGACGGGCGGCACGTGGTGTTCCAGTTCGACGATTTCGGCGTGGTGGTGATGGACTTCGCGGGTGAGGTGATTTGGGAAAGGACGTTCGCCCCGACCGCAAACCGGTTCAGCTACGGCGCGTCGCCGGTGCTCGATGACGGGAGTCTCTACCTCAACCGGGACGGGGGTATTGATTCGAGCCTGCTCTGCCTGGACGTGGCGACGGGGAAGGAGCGCTGGAAGGCGGTGCGTCCCGACGCGATTGGCAGCTTCTGCTCACCGTATGTTTCAGGCGAAGGAGCGCTGAAACAAATCCTGGCGGGCGGCTCCGGCCGGCTGGAGGCTTATGACGCCCTCACCGGCAAACCCGTCTGGCATGTGACAGGATTGCCGACCTTCGTCTGTCCTTCGCCGGTGGTGGCGGGCGGCATGATTTTCTATGGCGGCTGGACCACGGCGCACGTGGCCGGGCGCACCCGCATTGAATCCATCTTCGACGAGGACTCGGGAGTCTCCGCAGCGGCGATGAAGGATCCGTCGGCTTTCTTCGCACAGTTTGACGCGAACAAGGACGGCAGGCTGGTGGTGGGTGAATTCCCGCAGAGCCGTGCGCGGGATGCCTTCAATTTCACGGACAAGAACAAGAGCGGTTTTGTCGAGATGGAGGAATGGGCGCCTGTTTACACCGAGCGAGGCACAGCTCCTGGACGCAACGTGCTGCTCGCGATCGCGCCGGGCGGCAAGGGCGACATCACCGGGACGCATGTGAAATGGGAAGTGGCGAAAGGGTTGCCCTACGTCGCTTCGCCATTGGCCCATCGTGGGAACGTGTATTTCGTGAAGACCGGCGGATTCCTCTCCTGCCTGGATGCGAAGACCGGCACAGCGCATTACGAATCCGAACGGCTGGGCGTTGCCGGCGAGTATTACGCCACCCCGGTGGCGGTCGGCGAACACATCGTGATCTGCGCCGAACGCGGGACGGTGCTCATGGTCAAGGCAGGCGACCGTCTGGAAATCGTCGCGCGCAATGTTCTGGGCGAATCGCTGAACGCCACGCCGGCAGTGGTGGACAACACCCTCTACGTACGGAGCGCCAAGCACCTGTGGGCTTTTGCGAAGTAAGACCGGGCCTGCTGGGACAAGGCGGCCCCGGCAGAACTTCCTCCTCAAGTCGGGGTTGATTTACTCCGCTTGATCCGTGAAAGATCTGTACGGAACGACAGTGAAACGGAATTCATAATCGATTAAGGCACCAATATGCGCATTCGCCCCGGCGTCATCATCTCCATCATCGCGGTCTTCGGCGTGCTTTTCGCCGGACGTTATCTCGGCTTGTTCGGCGGGAAACCCAGCGAGGTGGCGGTAGAGACGAGCCCCGCTGAACCTCCCTCGACCGAGAAGCGGCCAGGACCGATTGAAATCGAGCCACCCGCACCGCGACCTCCCGCCCGCACCACGATGACCACCCTGACACCGCTCAATCCCCCTATCGTCCCTGCGGTTCCTGTGGCCACGGACCCGAACGGGAAGATCGCGGACTGGGAGCAGAAGATTGACGACGTATTGACCGGGCAGGACGACGAGGGAGCGAAGGCCAGGCGGCTCCTGGATATTTTTGACCGCCTGCCTGAAGACGGCCAGGTGGAAGCCGTGCAGCATATTTCCAATCTCCTGCCGGACGAACAATACGCCGAGCTGTCGAAGCGACTGGTCGATCCCAAGACGCCCGAGGGAGTGCTGGAAGTCTTGATGACGGATCTGCTGAACCGCCCCAACAAGCTGAAGCTCGATGCGCTGTTCGACGTGGCGCGCCTGCCGAATCACCCCAAGGCCGAGGAGGCCCGCGACGTTCTAGAAGTATTCCTCGACGATGTGGATTGGGACGCGGTGAAGGCTTCCGGCAACTGGGATCTGGTCCGGGCCGAGAAAGACAAGTGGCTGAAGGAAAACCCGGACCAGGAATAGCCGGGAGAAATCGCCCGGCGCCAGCGCGAGATGGCTGCGCAAGTTCGCCGTCGAAGCTTGGCGGTTGATCCTACCAGCGGCGGTCCACTAGTCTGGCTGCGATGGTTGTCCCACCGACATCGACCCGACTGCTCCGGCAGTTGCACGAACTGCTCCGCAGACATTGGCGAAGGGCGATCATCATTCGCGACCGGCTACGGTTCAGCGAGGAGGCTGTTCATCTGCTCATGGCGACCCTGGTGGGCGTGACAGGCGCGCTCGCAAACGTCGCCTATCACGGGGTCAACGAGCTCTTGAAGAGGATCGTTCTCTCCGAAGGTGGCGAGCTGGCCGGAATCGCCATCGGCCTGCCGATGTGGCAACGGCTGCTGGTCCCTGCGGTCGGCGGGCTCGCCGCCGGGCTGATCCTTTTCCTCGGCCTGCGCATGATGGCGCATCCCGGACTCACCAACCTGCTCGAAGCCGTCGTCGCTGGAGATGGCCGGCTTTCCCTGCGCACCGCCACGCTGAACGCCGCCTCCTCGCTGGTCAGCATCAGCACGGGTGCCTCGATCGGACGCGAGGGTTTGTTGATCCAGGTCGCTTCGACGCTGGCCTCGAAGTTCGGTCAGCTCGGCAAGTGGCCGCCCTATCGCCTGCGCCTGATGGTGGCCTGTGGCGCGGCTGCCGGGGTGGCCGCCGGATGCAACGCGCCCATCAGCGGAGCCGTGTTCGCTGCGCAGATTGTTCTCGGGAATTTCTCGATGAACTTGTTCGCCCCTCTTCTGGTTTCCTCCGTGGTGGCGTCCGTCCTGTCGCGAACCTTCTTCGGGACGGGGCATTGGTTCGATGCCCCTTCGTTCGAGTTCACGCGGCTTTCGGAACTGCCATGGTTCCTTTTGCTCGGCGGCTTCTGCGGCGGCATTGGCGCGGTGTTCCTGAAATCGCTTCGCTTTGGCCAGACGTGGTTTGAAAAGATGCCGGTGCCGCTCTACGCCCGCCTGGCGATGGGTGGGCTGGTGGTTGGAGTGATCGGACTGTGGTATCCCGACGTCTGGGGCAACGGTTATGCGGCCGCCGACCGTCTCCTTCGCAGTGAGCCGAACATCCTGTTCGTCATCGGTCTATTCGTCGCGAAGTTTCTCGCGACCACGGCCACAGTCAGCTCCGGTGCCGTCGGTGGAGTCTTCACCCCCACGCTGTTTCTAGGCGCGGCGGCGGGCAGTTTATTTGAAGCAGTGCTGCACCTCGGGGGCTTCGGACTCCAGATTCCCACCGGCTGCTTTGCGCTGGTGGGAATGGGCGGAGCCCTGGCGGCGACGACCCATTCCCCTCTGCTCGCCTTGATCATGCTGTTCGAGCTATCGCTAAACTATTCCCTGATGCCTCCGCTGATGCTCACTTGCGCCGTTTCGACGCTGGTTGCCCGCAGCCTTCACCGCGACTCCATCTACACCGAGCCGCTTCGCCGGAAAGGTCTGGATCTGGATCGCGAAAGCACCCGCCCCGGCGCAGCGACGGAACGAACCGTGGCGGATTTGATGCGCGCGCCCGTGCCGCCAGTGCAGGAGAACGCGCCGTTTCGCAGCCTTGCCGATCGATTTCTGCAGGTGCCGAACAATTTTCTACCCGTCGTGAGCGACCGCGGCCGGTTGCTGGGCGTCGTTGCGTTGCACGACTTGAAGGAGCATCTGAACGTGGAGCGCGAGCTGGTCAGCGTGATCGCATCCGACATCATGCGGCCTCCGCCACCTTGCCTGACGCCGGACCAGCGTCTCGCGGATGTGCTCCCGACGTTGCTGGCGTGTGAAATGCGGAATATCCCGGTCGTCAACAATCAGAGCGAGCTGCGGCTCATAGGCAGCGTGGCACGAGCCGAGGCGCTGGGTCTTCTATCGGAAGCGATCGTGGCCAGGAACGCAGCAGGCTAGCGCTGCCGCCGTTCCACGAAGGTCTATTCCGCCAGACTGGTTTGCTTGGAGGCAACTTTCTCCGCTTTGACGGGCGTCCGCTTCTCGTTGGCTGGGGCAAGGCTGCGTTTGGAGTAAAGCGAGATTCCCTTCAACACGTCCATCGCACGTTCCATCTGCGGGTCGCGCGCATTCTTCACTCGCTCCTGATCCTTTTCGGGCAGCGACTCAATGCCGCCGGGCGTGCGCTTGAGCAGGATGTCGCGCATCTCCTCGTCGCTCATGGGGACAATGATGTCCGGCGTGATGCCCTTCTCGTGAATGACCTTGTGGCTGGGCGTGTAATACTTCGCGGTAGTCAGGCGCAGAGCGGAACCATCCTGCAGCGGCAGGATGCTTTGCACGGAGCCTTTGCCGAAGGTCTGTTCGCCAACCACGATCGCCTTGCAGACCCGCAGCGCGGTGCAGTCCTGCAAACAGCCGGAGACGATCTCGGAGGCGCTGGCGCTGCCGTTGTTCACCAGCACGACGATGGGGAGCGACGCATATCGCCCGCGTCGTTTGGCGTGATACATGGACTTGGTTTTTGCATCACGACCTTCCGTCGAGACGACGAGCTGGTCGGCTGGAAGGAACTTTTCGCAGACTTGCACCGCCTGATCGAGCAGGCCGCCCGGATTGTCTCGCAGATCGAGAATGAGAGACTCCGCGCCCTTGGCTTCCAGCTTGCGCAATCCGTCCTCCAAATCGGCCGCCGTGGCTTCGCCAAACTGAACGAGCCGGACATAGCCGACCTTGTCTTCGCTCAACGGGAACTCGCGCTTGCCATTGATGTCCTTGACGGTGTCGACCTTGATCTTGGCGCGAACGAGGGTGTAATCCTTGAACTGTCCGCTGGAGGGTCGATAGGTCGTGAGATTAACTTCCGTGTCCGGCACGCCGCGAAGCCGCTTCACCGTCTCGTTCAAACTCAGCTTCTCCGTGCTCTTGCCATCGATCTTCACAATGCGATCGCCGGTCAGAATGCCAGCCTTGAACCCAGGCGTGTCCTCCATCGGCGCGACGACGGTGAGATAGTTGTCCTTCATCGAGACCACGATGCCGACGCCGCCAAACTCGCCCTGGGTATCCTTCTTCAAGTCATCGTATTTCACCGGCTCCATGAACTCGCTGTGCGGATCGAGCGTGCTGAGCATGCCCTTGAGCGCGCCGTGAATCAGGTCCTGGTAGCTCAGCTTCTCGCCATCGACGTATTCCTTGCGGACGCGATCGAGGACGCTGGTGAACAGGCTGATGCTGGGCAGCGCGTCGTCCTTTTCGGCGGCCTGGACATTCGAGAAATAGACTTGGGCACCGACAAAAAAATTGGCGGCCAACACTCCCAGCAGGATTCCGTAGCAGACGCGTCGTTTCATAACAGTAACAGCGTTAGATTATTTTTCGGCAAACTAGAACCGGCGCTACCACTTGGCAAGGTTCGGCTCGTTACAACACCGTAATCCGTGCAAAACCTGCCGGTCGGCGGTTGAAACTGCTCGGTCTGCCAAGCGGGTTGAGTCATTCAAAATGGGCCGGGCGTTCATCGCGACCGACGACCACTGCCAAGCAGCATCCGCGCCGAGCATCGGGTTGAGAATGGGAGCTGAAGTCACTCCTCAGCCGAAACCTTATAGATACTTCTCCAGCAACGGTTGCAGTTCCTTGACCGTCTTGGCTGGCCAGAACTTCCGATCGGTCATGATCGCGTTCTTGAGCGCAGAATGACACGGCCATGTCGGAGCTTTCGGAATCTGGGGAAGCACATGCGCGATGATCGCCTTCGCCTGCGCGGCGTTCTTCTGGAGATTCGCGATCACCATCTCCACCGTCACATGCGCCTCATCGCCCTTCCAGCAATCGTAGTCCGTCACCATCGCCATCGTGGCGTAGGCGATCTCGGCTTCGCGCGCACACTTGGCCTCGCCGAGATTCGTCATGCCTACCACATCAAAGCCGGCCTTGTGGTTCGCGATCGACTCCGCGCGGGTGCTGAAGGCCGGGCCTTCCATGTTCACATAGGTGCCGCCGTTGTGGACGCGCCGCTTCAACACGCTGGCGCTCTCCAGCATCAACACACGGAGTTCTTCACAAATGGGATCGGCAAACGCGATGTGCGCCACCAGGCCGCGCCCGAAGAACGTGTGTTCAAAGCTGCGCTTGGTGCGATCGAGAAACTGGTCCGGCAAGACAATGTCGCACGGGCGATAACGGTTTTGGAGCGAGCCGACGGCGCTGACGCTGACGATCCAGGCGACACCGAGCTTCTTCATCGCCCAGAGGTTGGCGCGGTGATTCAGCTCGTTGGGAAGAATACGGTGGCCGCGCCCGTGGCGGGGGAGGAAGACCACATCGCGCCCGCACAGCTTACCGGTGAGCAAGTCATCCGACGGCGGGCCGAACGGAGTTTTTACCTTCACCCACTTCTGCTGAGTGAAGCCTTCGATGTGATAGAGCCCGCTGCCGCCGATGATTCCAACTCGATGATTCGCCATAGCCAGTTGCCGTGTCTGGCCCGTGTTGTACCGGCAAGCACGGCGATTGGCCAACACTAGTTGCGAGGTCAGCGCTCAAGCCGCCTTGGATGCGCCCTCGCGATAGATCCATTGCCGCCGGGTTGCTTGCAGTCGTTGAATGACCACTTGAGCCATGCGCTTCATCAGCTCAAACCCAAGGTCGTGATTCCTCTCGCACAAACCGAGCAGATGCGCGCCGTCGATGACGATGGCACTGGTCGGCTCAAGCGCCCTGGCTCGGAAGTGCCAGGCGAAGGGCGGGAAAAGCCAGGACCAGCCCACCACATCACCTCCTGCAAGAGTCTGCACGACGATGTCACCGTCATGAGGCAGATGGGTTTCGAGCGTCACCTTTCCATACTCAATCAGGTAGAAGCGATTGGCTGGATCGTTCTCTTTGAAAATCACTTCGCCCGGCTCGAACTGAACTTCCACCGCGTGTTCCAGTATCAGGTCGAGATGCTCTCGCGAAAAGGAGCCCAGGAACGGATGATCCACGATAAGAGATGTTGTCGTTTTCATAGCATCACCTTTGGTTCGATGTTTTATCTATTCTCTACAGCCTAACCTCGATCACTCCCATGTGGATGCTCTCCGACTTTTGCCGAATGCCGGGGCTTTCTTGGTGCGCCGGTCCGGGATTGTTGGCCCGCTACTCGTTGATTCCCCAATGCGAAGCCAGGGGAGAATGAGGATCAAAGGCTCCACCTCCACCGTCACGCTGGAACGCCATCCACTCCCCGGCTTGCCGTCCGGTATCGGAACCTTCAAGAGGCTTGGAGCTGTGGAGAAAGAAGTCCATTCCGCAGCGCGAGGCAAGGTCGCGTAAATAATCTCGCAAGCTCGTGGCCTCCGGACGATCTGCCGGATGCTCGAAGAGAACTACAAGCGCGCGCGCACGAAACGCTTCGTCCATCGCCCGATCGAGGGAGCCATCCAACAAACGTTGCACAGCCTCTGGGAGCAGCTTGCCGCCATCCATGGCCAGAATCACCATGTCAGCCCGCCGGGTTTCCATGGCAGCAAACTGACAGGTCGCTTCGCTTGAGGTTAACGATTCAAACCGCCAGACGCCTTGCACCAGCTCCATGGAGTCACAGTGGCGACGTCTCAGTCGCGCGACCAGCTCGTGGGCTCGCGACTCAACCGAGTCATCCTCGCACGCGATGACCACCCGGAAAGCACCTTCGCTCGCCGTGGCATAACGCTGCTTCGGGCAGATGTCATCACCGGTCTTCACAGTTGAACAGTCCACCGCCGTTCCTCGGCTGACAATTGGGCCGAAGCCTATATTACTCTACGGGGAACGCCTACACCCTCGTTCTGGCGGGCTTACTAATCCATTCTTCTCAACCCCGTCTGGCCTCGCTACGCTTTCAAGACCGTGCCTTCCACGCTTTACGAATTCATTCCGCGCGACGACCGCCCGAGCAACGACGCCCTCCTCGGGCGCTTCCTCGAATACATTGAGAGCCGCAAGCTCGAGCTCTATCCCGCGCAGGAGACGGCGGTGCTCGAGCTCTTCGAGGACAAGAACGTCATCCTCAACACGCCCACCGGCTCCGGCAAATCGCTCGTCGCCTCCGCGCTGCATTTCAAATCCATCGCGCAGGGCAAACGCTCTGTTTACACCTGCCCGATCAAGGCGCTCGTGAACGAGAAGTGGCTCGCGCTCTGCCGCGAATTCGGTCCGGACAACGTCGGCCTCAGCACCGGCGACGCCACGGTGAATCGCGACGCGCCCATCCTCTGCTGCACGGCGGAGATCCTCGCGAACATCGCGCTGCGCGAAGGCGCGAAGGCGAACGTGCAGGATGTCGTAATGGACGAGTTCCACTATTACTCCGACCGCGAGCGCGGCGGCGCGTGGCAGATTCCGTTGCTCACGATGCCGCAGACGCGTTTCCTGCTCATGTCCGCCACGCTGGGCGAGACGGCGTTCTTCGAGGAAGAATTGACGAAGCTGAACCAGCGCCCGACCGCCACCGTGTCCTCCACGATCCGGCCGGTCCCGCTGGAGCATGCCTACTCGGAACTGCCGTTGTCCAAGACGCTCGAAAGCCTGGCCGCAGAAGGCAAGACGCCGGTGTACGTCGTCCATTTCACTCAGCTTGAAGCGGCGCAGAGCGCGCAGGATTTCACGAGCATCAACGTCTGCACGCGCGAGGAAAAGGCCGCCATCGCGGGCGCGATCGAAGGCTTCAAATTCGCCAGCCCATACGGTGCCGAGATCAAGAAATGGCTGCGGCATGGCATCGGCCTGCATCACGCGGGGCTGCTGCCGAAGTATCGCATCCTCATCGAGCAGCTCGCGCAGAAGGGATTGCTGAAAGTCATCTGTGGCACGGACACGCTGGGCGTCGGCGTCAACGTGCCCATCCGCACCGTGCTCTTTACCAGGCTGTGCAAGTTCGACGGGCAGAAGACCGGCATTCTCACCGCACGCGATTTCCATCAGATCGGCGGACGCGCCGGGCGCAAGGGTTTCGACAACATCGGCTGGGTGGTCGCGCAGGCGCCGGAGCATGTCATTGAGAATCTCAAGCTCGCCGAGAAGTCCGCGCGCGACGGCAAGAAGACGGTGAAGCGCCAGCCGCCAGAGAAGAACTTCGTGAACTGGGACAAGAACACGTTCCTCCGGCTCATGGCCGCGCCGCCGGAGCGGTTGAGCTCACGCTTCCAGGTCACGCACGCGATGCTGCTGAACGTGTTGAGCCGCGACGGTGATGGCTGTGTTGCAATGCGCCAGTTGATCGCGCGCTGCCACGAATCGCCAAAGCAAAAGCAGTCACACATGAAGCGCGCGTGGCAGTTGTTCCGCTCGTTGGTGGACCGGAAGATCGTGGAGTTTACCAATCCACGTAGTGCGCCGTCAGCTTCTTCTCCCTCTCCCCTCAATGGGCTGCGGACACCAGTCTCGGCGAAGGAAAAATCCAACTTGGCCGGGGTGAGGGGTGAGAACAACGAAACGCTCCCGCCCACAGTTTGCGCTTCTGGCGACCTCACCCCTCACCCTCATTCCCTCTCCCCGTTGAGGGGAGAGGGAGGCCGGAAGCTGCGCGTCAACGTCGCGCTTCAAGACGACTTCTCGCTGGACCAGACGTTGTCGCTCTACCTGCTCGATACCATTCCGCTGCTCAATCCCGAAGCGCCGGATTACGCGCTCGATCTCATCACGCTCGTCGAATCCATTCTCGAGAACCCCGACATCATCCTGCGCAAGCAGCTCGACCGCGTGAAGGATCAGAAGATGGCGGAGATGAAGATGGAAGGCATCGAATACGATCAGCGCATGGAAGAGCTGGAGAAGCTCGAATATCCGAAGCCTCGACGTGAGTTCATCTACGAAACATTCAACGCCTTTGCCGCCAAGCATCCGTGGGTCGGCCAGGAAAACATCCGGCCAAAATCCATCGTGCGCGAGATGTTCGAGCAGTTCCGGTCTTTCGCGGATTACATCAAGGACTACGAGCTCCAGCGCGCCGAGGGCGTTTTGCTGCGCCAGTTGAACAGCACGTTCAAGGTTCTCGCCCAGACCGTGCCGGATTCCGCCAAGACCGATACGGTTCGCGAGATGGAGGTCTATCTCGCCACGATGATTCGCCAGGTGGACAGCAGTCTGCTCGATGAATGGGAGAAGATGCGCGACCCGAACTATCAGCGCGCCGAGACCAAGGAAGTGCGTCCGCCTGGTGCGGAGGAAGCCGCGCGCGACATCACGCGCGACACGAAGGCTTTCACCGCGACGATTCGCAACCGCATCTTCACGTTTCTGCGTGGCGTGGTGAATCAGGACTACGAGGCGGCGCTGGATACCCTCCGCGAAGCGAGCCGCAAGCAAAGCGCTGAGGCGCTGTTTGCTCCCGCTGGCACCACCGATGTTCACAACGTCCCGACGCCGGTTACTACAATTGAGGAATGGACCGCCGACCGTTCGCGCCAGGCTTTCGACGCATACTACGCCGGGCATAAATACATCTGTCTCGATCCGAACGCGCGCAATTCGCGCCACACCTACGTGCTGCCTGCCGAGGACAAGAAGACCTGGCTCGTGCAGCAAGTGCTCGTCGATCCGGAGGAACACAACGATTGGATCGCGGAGTTCGAAGTTGATCTCGGAGCGTCGCGCACGGCCGAGGAACTAGTGATCCGGCTGAGTCGCATCGCGGCAATTGCCGGATAGATCGCAAGACGACTGGCCACCGTAAATGCTCCCCGCTAGGCTCGCGCCGTGAAACTGATTTCATGGAACGTCAACGGTCTGCGCGCCGTGTTGAAGAAGAATTTTCTCGAGTATCTCGATGCCGAGCAACCGGACGTGTTGTGCCTCCAGGAAACCAAGGCCAGCCCCGACCAGGTCGAACAGCTCTGGCCCGCGCACTACACGACCTACTGGAACAGCGCGCAGAAGAAGGGTTACTCCGGCACCGTGATCTTCACGAAGACCCGCCCGCTTCAGTTCACCACGGGCATCGGCCATGAGCATCACGACGGCGAGGGCCGCGTCGTCACTGCGGAATACGACGGATTCTTCCTCGTGAATGTTTACGTTCCCAACTCGCAGCGGGAGCTGGCGCGCCTGCCGTATCGCCAGCAGTGGGACCGCGATTTTCTCGCCTACCTCAAGGCGCTTGAAAAGAAGAAGCCCGTCGTGATGTGCGGCGACTTGAACGTCGCTCACACCGAGATCGACCTGGCGAATCCGAAGGCGAACATGAAGAACCACGGCTTCACGCCCGAGGAACGCGCGGGGTTCACATCCTTCGTGCAAGCCGGGTTCATCGACACCTTCCGCGAGTTCGAGAAAGCCGGCGGGCATTACACCTGGTGGAGCCCGATGGGCACGGCGCGCGCGCGGAACATCGGGTGGCGGCTGGACTACTTCCTCGTCAGCGCCGCGCTCCGTCCGAAGCTGAAACGCGCATTCATCCAGCCGCACATCACCGGCTCGGACCATTGTCCCGTGGGCATTGAGTTGAAGTGAACGGCGACCTGCGTTTGAGGCCACAGCCGTAGCCGCCGAGGTGACGAGGCGGATGGCAGGTCATGCTTCGCTCCGCCTCGTCACCTCGGCGGCTACGTGGTCAGACGGTATCGTTTCACCCTCTTGCCGCTCGGCGATCCGCTGACTAGATTGCGCGCCTGATGACGAAGAGCCGTGCAGCCGACGACGCCATCCGCTTGCGCGGAGTGCGCCACAATAACCTCAAGAATTTCGATCTCGATATCCCGATCGGGAAGCTCACCGTCATCACCGGCCTCAGCGGCTCCGGCAAAAGCTCGCTCGCCTTCGACACGCTTTTCGCCGAGGGCCAGCGTCGCTACATCGAGACCTTCTCGCCTTACGCACGGCAGTTTTTCGACCGGATGGACAAGCCGCAGGTGGACCGCATCGAAGGCATTCCACCTGCCATCGCCATCGAGCAGCGCAACGCCGTCCGCTCCACGCGCTCGACTGTCGGCACGATGACCGAGCTGTGCGACTACATGAAGCTGCTCTGGCCGCACCTCGCGCAGCTTCACTGCAAGCAATGCGGCCAGCTCGTGCGCGCGGAGCCGCCGGCGGTGGTGTGGGACTCTCTGGCAGGGACGCGTTCCACCGCGTC
>CAMCCU010000064.1 GCA_945872975.1 Pedosphaera parvula Ellin514 | reverse complement strand
CCGCCGCCCATTCCGCTTCGCGCTTCACCAGCGGGAGGTAGGCGGGATCGCCGCTGGCTAACAAAGCGAGCGCATTGAGGGAACGCACGATGGGATCCTCACGGTTCGAGGGTCTCGCGACTTTCTCAGCCAGCGCCTTGCACCCTTGCTCCAGAATGCGCTTCGATTTTTCGCAGTCAAAAGGAGCGGTGGCGCTGTAGCTGCCGAGAACCGGGAGGTTGACGACGACCTCCTCCGTCTTGCCGGCTCGCCAGCGTGTGAGCGCCAGCTTTCCGCCGCCCGCGTCCGATTCCGCAGCCGTGAGCGCCTTGCCCATCTCCGTGCGCGGGTCGTAGGAAAACGCCTTGCCGCCCACTCCAAGGATCACGTCGCCGACCATGAGGATGCCATCGGCGGGCGAACCCTTTTCGACTTTGGTGATGACAATCTGCCGCGCATCGCTCGTCACCATCTTGTCGCAAAACATCCAGCCGCGCAGGCCCGTGGCACCGAGGTTCCAGTCATGCTTCGCGCCTGCGGGAATGGCATCGCCTTTGGTAAAGTCGGGAATCGTTATCTGGCCCTTGGCAGCGGCCAAAGCCGGAAACGGCGCTGCGAGGAAGGCGACGAGCGCGAGGGAAAGGAGTTCGGTTTTCATTAGTAGGATTGGGATTGCACCGCAGAGACGGGATGAGCGCAGAGATTTCATGGGTGATGGATGACTTGTTCTTGGATAGTGGGCGATGGCAGTGGGTGTAAAGACTCTCCCCTCCTCACCATGCTCTGCGCTCATCCCGCCTCTGTGGTGCAAAATCATTTTGTCTTTTTGAGTTCCGCCATCGCCTCGGCCAGTGCTTTGCCGACGCCGCCGAGGATTTTCGCCGAGCCGAGGTAGTGGTATTCCGCGTTAGAAATGCCTTTCTCCATCACCTGCCGCTCGCGCTCCGTCAGCCCTTCCGCGCGCAGTTTCTCCAGCGCCGCCTTTTCCTCCGCTGGCTTCAGGTTGCCCTCCTTCGCCAGCTTCTTCGCGCGCTGCTTGAGTTCGCCTTCCTTCGCCCGAGCCGCCTTCAGTTCGCGGTCCCAATACTTCTCCACCAGCACCGCCGCCACGTTGCCTTTGAACTCCGGCAACAGCGCCGGGGCCGCCATCGCGTCGCGGAAATTTTGATGCGTCGCTTTGTAACGCTGCTCCTCGGGGCCGTAGTCCGCCACCGGCCCGCCCACGCCGAGCACGCCGATGACGAACGGCAGCTTCGGCGCGTTCAAATCCCGCCGCACATCGCGGATGAAATGCGCCATCGCCACGCTGTACGCATCGTAGCCGCCGGGTTTGTCGCGCTGCGGATAGGTGTCGCCGTCCACCATGTCATTCCAACCCTGGAACCACGCGAAGCCCGCCAGCTCGTAGCCCTGCGCTGCGTCGTAGTCCGGCACCACGCGCTTGAGGTCCGCGAGCACCTTCTTCACATGCTCGACCATGAGCCGGTAACTCACGCCCGTCGCCGCCGCCTTTTCCGCCTTCATCGCCGCCACGTCCTTGCCCCTTTTTTGGAAAGCCGTGAGCTGCGCCTCGCTGAACACATACGGCCCGGCGCTCGGCGAACGGAAATCCGTGTTCAAGCTCTTGCCACCCCACGAAGTCTTGATGAGCAAAATGGGCGCGTCCGTGAACTTCCCCATGTAAATCCCGAACGTGAACTCCGGCCCGATTTTGTCGCCCGACGCACCAAAGCCCGCCGTCAGCTTCCCGGTCTGCTCCGCGTCCGCGCAGCCGATGGACGAAATCCACACCCGCTCGCAGACCTTCGGCTTCCCATCCGCGCCCAGCATTTCCGCCAGCATCGGCCTCGCCGCCGGGTCCATGCCGATGTGCTCGAAAGTGCTGACCTTGGCGTGTCCCTGCATGTTCGACTGGCCGGCGAGGATGAAGACCTTGAGCGGCTTGGCGTGAAGCTGGCCCGCGAGGACGAGACCCAGGCTGAAGAGGATGAGACGCGCGAACCACCGGACCGAGGCGGACAACCGCGTTGTTGCAACGGGCCAACGGGTGATTTTCATGCGTTGAATCTATCGTGTCGCCTTGTCCGCCGTCTTGGATTAAAATCCCGTTCCGAAGTGAAAACGCGCA
The DNA here is from genome assembly GCA_945872975.1 of Pedosphaera parvula Ellin514. Lineage (GTDB taxonomy): Bacteria > Verrucomicrobiota > Verrucomicrobiia > Limisphaerales > JADJPG01 > JADJPG01. The sequence goes on along the minus strand of CAMCCU010000064.1, from coordinate 13,602 downwards.
CAACCAAGCAGTCCACCATGACGCTACCAAAAGCCCCGGCCCCGGTGGACGCCTCGTTGCTGGAAAAGCTTTTCGACCAGGCGCCGGACGTCGCCTTCTTCATCAAGGACGCCGCCGGCCGCTACCTCGCGGTCAACGCCTCGCTCGTCGAACGTCACGGTCTGCGTCACAAATCACAAGTGCTCGGCCAACGACCCTGCGACATCTGCCCCGGTGATTACGGTCGCATCCCCGCCGCGCAAGATGCCGCCGTGTTGAGAACCGGACGCCCGCTCCTCGACCATCTGGAACTGCACTGGTACGCGCCGCATAAACCGGGCTGGTGTCTCACGACGAAGCTGCCGATGCGCGATGCCAGCGGCGCAATCATCGGCCTCATCGGCATCTCCCGCGATGTGCGCGCACCCATTGAGACCCGCGACATCCCCGTCGAGTTCGCCGCTGCCCTCGATCACTTCGAGAACAACGTCGCGGCACCCATCACGCCATCGGCGCTCGCCCGCCGCGCGCGACTGGCCCCGCATCGGTTCGCGCGTTTGATGAAGCGCTTCTTCGAACTCACGCCCAGCCAGTTCATCGCCAAGACCCGCATCGCCGCCGCATCGCGACTGCTGCGCGAGACGGAACAATCCGTCGCTGACATCGCGCTGGCCTGCGGTTTTTACGACCACAGCGCCTTCACCCGCGCCTTCCGCGCGATGACCGGCGTGACCCCGACACGATTTCGACTCGGGTAAAACCACCGGTAGCGGGAGAAAAATTCCGGCTGGGAAAGTGAACCCGACCCGACCCCACGACACCGGCTTCACGCCTCCACCTTGTAGATCTGCAGCCGGCCCCACGACGGCCATGCTCCATCCTTCCGCTGCGGCTGACCGTTCGCCCCGGCAAGGATGAGCGACTGGCCATCCGCCGTGAAACGCGCGTGCGTGATGCGCTTCTTCGTGTCCACGGAATGTACCAGGCTGCCGTCCGCAGCGGAGAAGAGCGCGGCGTTCCAGTTGCCCTGCGCCTGGCGTCCAGCCATGACGAAGTGCTTGCCGTCCGGCTGCCACGCCACGGTTTCCATGAGACCAGAGCCGCGTTCGCCATCCTTGATCTGATCAAGGCGCTCGCCCTTCCGCCAGTTCCAGCGCTGCCACGTCATCTTGCCGTTGCCCGCCATGGGATCGGTCATCGGCCCCATGCCGCAGCAGAGCAGCGACGCGTCATCGGGCGAGAAGGCGAGGCCGTAGATGCCGCCACAATAATGGTGTGTCTTGATCGATCCCCACGACGTGAAGTCCGGCGAAGTCCACTGCGCAACGGGCTTGGCATTGGTGCCCGCCGCAATTTCCCAGATGCGAACTTCCCCCATCATGTTCGCCGCCGCGAGATGCTTCCCATCGCGGCTGAATGTGCAGCTCAAGACCGGCGGCGTGTGGGCGAACGACGCGACCAGTTCGCCCGTGACCGCGTTGAAAACTTTCACGGAAGGCTCGGTCTCCGCCGCCGGTTCATACTTCCAACCGCCCGGCAGATACTGGCCCGTCGTGGTGGCGAGATGACGGCCATCCGGCGAGAGCGCGAGCTGCCAGTTCCAAAATGTGTGCGCCTGCACGCGGCGGGAACAGCGTCGCGTCTCCACGTCATGCCAGAGCAGCCGGCCATCGTAGCCGCCGGAAATGACCGTGCGTCCATCCGGCAGCAGCACGCATCCGCTGGCGAAGGACTGATGCTTCTCCTCGAACGCCTCGGCCTTGCCGCTCGCGGTGTCCACGCTGTAGAGCGCGCCGTCCGCGCAGGCGGCGAAGGCGCGGCTGCCGTCCGGCGTGATGGCGAGGCCGAGCGCGCCGGTCGGCAGCTTGTGATCGTGGGCGAGGGTGAGTTTCATGAGGTCACGCCAGAAGTTCGCGGATGGGTTCCGCCTTGTTTTCCACGCGATGGAACGTCGGCATTCCGGGCAGATCATACTCCGCGTAAGGATCGATGCCGAGCGCCGTGAAGATGGTGGCGAACAGGTTCTGCTCGTTGTAGGGCTTCTCGATCACATCCACGCCGTCCGCGTCCGTCGCGCCCGAGACGACGCCGCGCTTCAGGCCGCAGCCCGTCATCATCATGCTCCACGCGTTCGGATAATGATCGCGGCCTCGTGCAGGATTCATCCACGGCGTGCGGCCGAATTCGCCCATCGCGATGACCAGCGTGGAGTCGAGCAGGCCGCGCTGTTCGAGATCGTTGACGAGATGGAACAGCACGCGGTCGAGTTCCGGCACGAGCATCTGATGAATCTCGTGCTGGAAGACGTGGTTGTCCCAATTCATGCCGTTGGCGACCATGACGAACGGCGCGCCGTTCTCCACCAGATGCCGCGCCATGAGCGTGTGCTGGGCGAAGCTGCCGGGGCCGTAACGCTCGCGGTCCTTCGGCGCAAGCTTGTTCACGTCGAAGAGATCCGCGCTGGCAGCCATGCCCTTCATGCGCTCGAAGGCGGCGTTCTGGCTGCGGGCCACGGTGCTCCGGCGGTCGCGCTCGTACTTCGACGTCAGGAATTTTCTCAGCGTCTCTCGCGCCTCGCGGTCGTGCTGCGGGATCGATTCCGCCGTGGCATTCGCCAGCGGCGTGTAGTCGCCGCCGAGCCGGACAGGCGCGTGCTCCGCTCCGAGCCAGCCCGCCCAGTTGCCCGCCTTGAAGGTCTCGAACTCGTTCCCGCCCGGAATCGGATCGAGGAAGATGAAGTTCGGGATCGGCGAATCCAACTGCCCCATCGCCTGCGACAGCGAGCTGCCCAGCGTCGGCCGCGTGAAACCGGCGCGCTCAGGATTTCCGCGCTGCAACAGCGAGATGGCCAGGAAATGTTCGGGCTGCGCGGTCTTCATGCTGCGCACGATGTTCAGCTTGTCCGCGATGCCCGCGCACTTCGGCATGAGCGACGAGAAATGCACGCCGGGAATCTTCGTCGAAATGCTGCCAAACGGTCCGCCGCTCGGACGGCCGGGCTTGGGATCCCACGTTTCAAACTGGCTCGGCGCGCCGCAAAGCCAGAGCAGGATGCAATGCTTCTGCGCCTTCTTCGTCTCCGCCGCGAAGACCGGATTATGAAACAGCCCGGTGAAGCTTGCCGTCGCCGCCAGCGCGCCGCCGCCCAGTCCCTTCAGGAAAAGCCGGCGATGCATCAGGTGCTCATTCGTCGCGCATTGGCCGGGTGTCAGGGCTGAAGATTCAGGTTTCATGTTCACGGCATGGTCAGGAATTCCGCGCTCGTCATCAGCGCCCAAAGAAGATCGCGAACCGCTTCAGCCGACTGGTCAGGACGCGCATCGAGAAACGCCTTCGTCTGCTTCGCCTCCACCGAATCCGGCGCGCGCCCATGCACGGCGAGAAACGCCTCGCTGACCCGCGCGCTCGATTTCGGCAAACCGGCCAATCGCACGACCGCGCTGTTCGTCGCCGGCTTCAGGACTTCCGCCAGCGCGGGCGAGTAAGAGAGGAACTGCGCCTGCTGAAAGGTCGCGTTGTAATCTCGCGGCAAGACATCCGGCATCGCCGCAATCACGCCGCGACGCAGCGTGTTGTCCTCCGCACCCAACCCGGCGGCGATCCGCCAAGAACGCGCAATCTGCTCGGCGGAAAGCGGACGTTCCAACACGCCGGCGAACTTCTCCGGCGCCGCATCCGGGAGGGCGCTCAATCCATACGCCCGGCTGAGCACGATGCCGCGCACGAGCCGGCGGATGTCCTGTTGATTCGCGGCGAAATCCTGCGTCAGCCATTCGAGCAGCTCCGGATGGCTCGGGACGTTGCGCGCATTGATCTCGTCCGCCGGATGCACGATGCCACGACCGAGCAGCACGGACCACATGCGGTTCACGAAGGCGCGCGCGAGCAGCGGATTGTCCCGCGTAGCCGCCTCGGCGAAAGCTTCGCGGCGCGAGAACTTCGGCACACGCACCTTGGCCTTTGGGTCCAGGTACATGTCATCGGCGTCCTTCTCCTTTTCGTCGGCCTTGGGACGGACTTCCTCCACCGTGCGACCGGTGAGCAGCGAGACCACGGCGGGCTGCGATTCCTTCTTCAGGTTGGTGAAGTTCACGAAGCCGCCAATCGCCGACTCCGCCACCTCGTTGCCCTTCTCCACATTTTTGCTGCGGTTGAACGCGGCCACCAGACCCCAGTAATGGCCCTGCTTGATCTCGCGCGCCAGGGGATGGTCGTGACATTGGGCGCAATCGATCTTCGTCCCGTAAACAATCGGTGCCACGGCCTCGGCGATCGCCTGATGCTCGTTGCGGCGTTCGTAGAGAAACCAGGAAGCGCCCTTGTTCTCGGGCTTGTCCGGGCGGGCGATGAGGAAGTCGCGCACCGTTTCATTCCACGGACGATTCGTGCGGAAGGAAGTTTCGAGGAAGGTCCACCAGCCGTTTTCCTTGCGACGATCCTCCCCGTTCCCGCGCTTGGTGCGCCCCATGAGAATCACGTCCCACAGCTCGCGCATTCGCACGACGTAATCTTCCGACTGAAGAAGCCGGTCCACCACCGCGCTGCGTTTCATCTTCGAGCGCGAGCCGAGAAACTCATCCAGCTCCGCCTGCGTGGGAATGCGTCCGGCCAGATCGAGATACACCCGGCGACCCCAGGTCCGGTCGTCCACGGAGGCGGCGGGTTTGAGTTTGTTCTCCTTCCAGCCATCCGCGATGAACGTATCGATGGCCTGCGTCAAGGATGCAAACTTCTGCGGAGCCTTGGAGTCCTTGGAGCTCCCCTTCCCCGTCTTCGTCGTCTTCGCGTCCAGCGCGGCGATCCATTCGCGTACGATCTCGCGCTGCGCATCGGAGAGCTGCTTCTTCGGCGGCATGTGCGGATCGGAATCCGCCGCGAGATATTGATAGAGCCGGCTCTTCGCGGGATTGCCCGGCACGACGACAGCGCCTTCGTCACCGCCTTTCATCACCGCTTCCGGCGAATCGAGTTCCAGCCCGCTCTTCTGCTCGATGGGCCCGTGGCACTTCACGCACTGCACGTCGAAGAGCGGCTGCACCTTGCCCGACCACAACGCCGCCGCGTCCGCCGCACCCGCGAGGCGTGCGATGGCGAAGGAAAGCAGAAGGGTCAGGGTTGTTCTACGACACATGTTGCGGTGAAAAGACGTTAACGAGCGGCCCTTCATTCGGGCAAATACCTTTTCGGAAGCATCGGCCCTGCGCCGGATCGCGGCTGTGTCGAAGACCAGCCGCAGCAGCATCGCCAGGCCATACCGCGAAAATGCTTCTGAAGTCACAGTGTCATTCAACCCGCCGCGGCTGGCGGTTTGCACACAGCCGCGATCCGTGCCGGGCTCTCCGGGATCACCATGCACTCCCTGCCATGGTTGCTGATGAAACCAGCCTGCGGCTCCTGGCCAGACTTCCCGCAGATTCAAAACAACCGCAGAGGCTCATTCCCATCTGTGGATGCTCTGAATCTCGGGGAGACCAATCCCGAAGAATCCGAGGTGCAGAGCCGAGACGGCGGTGCTGTCCACCCGCTGCGACCGGGGACCGGTTGCGGTCCATCTTCCAAGATCATCATCATGTTCATGGGATTATTTTAATCGTTGTTCGAGCCACGGCGCAACTTTCTCCACCCAGCGCGCGGCGTGTTCGCGCAGGCCGGGTCCGCTGAAGTGAACGCCCTTGCCACCCTCGTCGCGGAGCTCGCCCTTGAGGGCATCGCTGTCGGGGCCTTCGAGGGCGAGGCCCAGCTTCCACAACGCAGCCTGCGCCGCGCGGATGTCCGGCGACGCTTCATCACCCGGCACATGGTAGCTGGCTTGGGCGACAAACCACGGCGCGTTCCAGCCGATCTCCCGGCGCGAGTCGCGGATGAGTTGCTCCAGATAATCGCGGTAGAGATGCCCCGGCAGCGTGCGCGTGGTGTCGGCCTGGTTGGCGTCGCTTTCGCCCTGGTGCCAGAGCACGGCGCGAAAGCCGCGTGGGCCGAGCTGTTTCAGGCGCGCACTGAAATTAGAAAAGAGCGAACCCTTGCTCTCCCATTCGCCACCCGGAAGTTTTCTCACGTTGCCCTCAATGGTGGGAGGATTGGGAAAAGTCCTCCCCTTCGGCAGCCACTCACGCACGCTGGTGGCTCCCACACCACAGGCCACGATGCCGACCGGGACATGGAATCTCTGTGCGATGGCATCGCCGAACGGCGGGATGAAACTGCCGCCACCGCCGCTGGCGCCGGGCTGGGGATCGTTGGCGGGCCGCCACCGTTTACCGTCGAAGGCCGCGACGAGGCCGGTCTTGGTGTTCTGCTTTTCCGCGCCGTGATTGGCGGAGTTGGACTGCCCGGCGATGACAAAGACCTCGCCCACGCCGACGTGCTCAACTGCCGATTCGGCCAGCACGTCGGCCCCGGAAAGCGCGCGGACTTCCAGACGATGCCAGCCCCCGGCGGGCGCGTCCCAGTCCTCTTCGAAACTCCCCCGCTTTCGGTTTACGGACAATCGCCGCCACTTCCCTGGCCGCCCGTCCACGATGAGACGCGCTTCGATGATCCACTTCTTCGCGGTGAAACCGGCCAGCTCGCCGCTGATGCGCATGGAGCCCTTCTTGTTCGACCTTCGCTGGATGACTTGAAAGTCCAGCGGCGAGAGCATGGTGATGTTTGGGCCGGCCTGAGCCTTCACGAAGCTCACCAGTTCCGCGCATTGGAAAAAGCCAGGCCACATGTTGTGCCCCTGGCCGGACGGGATGATCAACCGCATCGAGCCGCCCAGCGCGGCGTAACGCTCCTTCACCAGACCGGAGTTCGCTTCCAGCGGCACGACGGTGTCCACATCCCCGTGGATGGCGAAGAGCGGCACGCCCGCACGGGCCAGCGGCGCGAGGCGATCGATGGGATTGTGTTCCTTGAGCTGCGCGGTCAGTTCCTCCGGCGTCATCTGATATGCGCCCGCCGCATTCGCGACACCCGGATAACTCGCGACATTGCACACGGGATAAATTCCGGCGAAGCCCCCGACTTTGTCGGGATTCTCAACGGCCCAAGATAGAGTCATCAACCCTCCGCGACTGCGCCCCAGCAACACCGGTTTCGACGAATAGCCGCGCGCTCCGGTCATCTCCTCATGAAACGTGGTGAAGAGTCTGCGGCCCGCCGGGCTGCCGTACGATTCACCCACGTCGAGGCCGGCGATGGCGATTCCCGCGTCCAGAAACTGATCGAACATCCACTGTTCCTCCCTGCCGGGCAGGCCGGGCAAGGTCGGTGCATACCAGACCCAGGGCTTGGATGCGCGGGCGGAGCGGGTCTTCGCCGGGATGACGAAAGCAGGGTGGCCCTCGACAAGAAACACTTCACCGGGCCGAGGCAGTTCCTTCCGCGGCGCGCTCTCGGTCGTGGCGCCGAAAGCGGTGCTGCGAAGCGCAAGGGTGCCGACGAACAGGAGCAGAGTTAGCCAACGCAGTTTACCAGGTTCTTGGGATGTCATGGCTTAGAAATTCGCGCCCCTTCGTCCGCGTCCGTGTCCTTGTAGAGCCCACGCAACCGGTTCAGCTCTGTTTTCAGTTTACCCACTGTCTTCGCGTAACCAGGCTCGGCGTAAACGCTGCGGAGTTGCTGCGGATCCTTCCGGTTGTCGAACATCTCCCATTCGTCCGTCGCGTAATAGTGCGCCAGCGTATGGCGCTCGGTCCGCACGCCATAGTGATTCGCCACGTTGTGCGCACCTTTGAAGTCGTAGTAATGATAGTAAACGCTCTTGCGCCAGTCGGCGGGCTTCTCGCCGCGCAGGATTGGGACGAACGACTTTCCGTGCAGACCATCCGGAATACTGCCGCCCGCCATCTCCACAAAGGTCGGCGCGTAATCGATGTTCTGAATGAACGGCGTGAAGCGCGTGCCGGGCTTCACCACGCCGGGCCAGCGGATGATGAACGGCATGTGGATCGATTCCTCGTAGATCCAGCGCTTGTCGAACCAGCCGTGTTCGCCGTTGAAGAACCCCTGATCGGAAGCGTAGATGACCACCGTGTTCTGTTCGAGCCCCGCCTCCTTCAGATAGTCCACCACCCGGCCCACGCCGTCGTCCACCGCCTTGATGCAGCGCAGGTAGTCCTTCATATATTCCTGATACTTCCAGCGCGTGAGCTCGCGGCCCGTGAGCTTCGCCTTGAAGAACGCCTCGTTGCGCGGGCCAAAGACCGCGTTCCATTCCGCGCGTTCCGACTCGCTCATGCGGTTGAATTCCTGCCCCCACTTCCCGGGCTCCAGCACCTTGAGATCGCCGTCCATGGTCATCGTGCGATTGATCTCCATCTTCTGATTGTGGGCGGGCGACATCCGGCCGGCGTAATCGTCGAACAGCGTCGATGGCTCCGGCACCTTGACCTTCCCGAGCCACGAGTAGTAGCGCGGCGGCGGCATCCAGTTCCGATGCGGCGCCTTGTGCTGAATCATCATCATGAAGGGCTTCGTCGTGTCGCGCTGCCGCAACCAGTCGAGGCTCATGTCCGTGATGATGTCCGTCGCGTAACCGTTGCGCTTCTCCTTCCCATCCGGACCGCTGAACTCCGGGTGCCAGTAAGTCCCCTGCCCGTTAAGCAGCCGCCAGTAGTCGGTGCCGGCCGGAGTCTTGTCCAAGTGCCACTTGCCGATCACCGCCGTCTGATAACCCGCCTCGCGCAGCGCACCGGGAAACGTCCACACGCCCTCGCGAATCGGCTGGCTCAACGTCCGGACGCCATTCGCGTGACTGTGCAAGCCGCTGAGAATCGCCGCGCGGCTGGGTGAGCAGAGCGAGTTGCCGCAGAAACTGTCCACGAACAAACCGCCGCGAGCCGCGAGCCGGTCGATGTTCGGCGTGACACCTTGCTTCCGACAGAATGCGGAAAGGCGCGCGTTGTACGCACCAATTGTCTGAAGCGAATGATCATCGGTGAAGATGAAGACGATGTTGGGCCTCGTCACGCCAGCGGCAACGAGCTCCCCGGCCAAAGCACCGAGCAGTGCGACCATCAGAATGACGCGGATAGGAAGAGTTCTCATGTGAATCATGAACGAGCCGATCAGTTCGCCGGTCCCCAGACATTGACCAGCACTTCATGCAACGTGGGGTCGTGTTCCTTCAGCTCGGCGCGGACGAAGGGATAGAAATCGTTCCGGTAAAGATACGCCTCGGTGCCTTCGGCGAAGTATTCCTTGTGATCGGTCAGGCCGTAGTGCTTCACCTTTTTGCCGGTGTAGAGCAGCACGTTGGTGTAGGAGCCGGACTCCCTGGCTTTCTTGTAGGCGGCGACAATCTCCGGCTGGTCGAAGCTGAGAATCTGGTCGTGGTAGCCATGCGCCAGTTCGTGCAGAACCACCGCCGGATGCTTGAGCATCTGGCCGCGCGACAAAAGCTCGCTGGCCTGCGTGATGTGAACCTTGCGCGTCAGACGCGGGTCGTGACCATTGTTCACCAGCCAGTCGCGGCTGGGATGATACTGCATCGACTTGAGCCGGGGATGGTCGTGCTCGATCCAGATTTCGATGGTCTGCAACTGCGCCAGCGGCGCGGCGGGCACGAGGATTTTGATGCGCTGGAGATGATTGGCCAGCAGGGTCAGCGCCTTCGTGCCCTCGTCGCGATGGTCGCCCTCCAGCAACGCCGGATCGACGTGAACCTTCCAGCCCTCGATGTCGCGCAGCACGGGGTCGAAGCGCACGGCGGGCGGGGTCTGCGTCCGGTCGGCCGATTTCGCGCCGCCACCCTTGGCCAGCCAGCGCGCCGCGTTCTCCACCACGCGCAATGGCTCGGCCTGCCTGAAGACAGGATACGTTTCGTGGCCGGGACGGAAGTAGAACACGCGGCCCTGGCCCACCTGCCAGACGCACCCACTGCGGAAATGCTCGCCCTTGTCCCAACGTTCCTCGAAGACCACCGCGTCCGGCGTCGGCACGTGGAACGGCTCGTCGTACATCTCCGTCTGCTTCACGTCCCATTTCAGCGGCAGGCCGGCGGCGATCGGATGATCCGGCAGCAGGGTCGTGAAATGACCCGGCGCGCCGTCGCCGCGATACGCGGGAAAGATGCAGCCGGGCAACGTGAGTTGCCAGACGCCGTCCGCCTGGCGCAACGACGGCGTCAACGGAGCGTCACGGCGCGGCACTTTGCCGTAGGGGTTCTGGTTGGAGTATTCGAACTTGGCCGTGGCGCGCTCAGCGGCGGGAATCTGCGCGAGTGCATCGTCCTTGGCCCGTTCCTGCATGAGCCGCACGAACGGCTTTGCCCAATGCGCCGAGTGCAGCGCGACGAATCCCAATTTTCCCTGACGCACGCGAGTCACCAGGCGCTCCACGTTTTCGTCCGTGACCAGATGGTTCCTCTGATGACTCCACCAGATGACCACATCGGTGTCGTTGAGTGTTGCTTCGTCGAGGCCTTGTTCCGGCGAGGTGAGGGCAACGCTCTTCACCGTGAAACCCGGTTGCGCCGCGAGGTGCGCCGCGATGGTTTCGCCGAGGAATTTTTCACCGTAGGCGCGCTTTTGTTCCGGCTGTTGCTCGTCCCAGACGAGCACGCGGACAGGGCGCGGAGCGGCGGCGTGAAGCGCGGCCAGTGGAGCCAGCAATAAGATGGTGAGCAGTGTGAGTGTGTGTTTCATGGATTATATTTCATTGTTTCTCCAGCCACGGAGCGACCTTCGCCACCCAGCGCGCGGCGTGTTCACGCAGGCCGGGGCCGCTGAAATGGACGCCTTTGCCGCCGCTGTCACGCCGTTCGCCTTTGAGCACATCGCTGTCCGGGCCTGCGAGCGCGAGGCCATCCTTCCACAACGAATCCTGCGCCGCGCGAATGTCTGACGAGGCTTCGTCATGGTCAAGAGTTCCTGCACGATTCACCAGTTGTCCGTGCGAAACGGCGACGCCGGCAAGCCATCGCGGTTGTAAAGGTTCACGCCAGTCGGGTTGCTGGAGTAGGCGTAGCGCACGGCCACCGGCGCCGGGACGTCCGCATGGGTGCAGATGACCGAGTTGCCGTCGATGCGCGCCTCGGCCCAGCGCCACTGGCGATCTGCACCGGCGATGGCAAAGCGCTTCAATGGCGTGACCTTGTCTTCGGTCACCGCAGCCCGGCCTTGCTTGGAGCCAATCATCAGCCCCTGGCCGACGTGATCGAACAACACTCGCGCCTTGTTTCCTTCCATCTTCAGCTCACGCAGGAGCGGGCCGCTCGGTTCCAGCTCTTCACCGTATTCATTGGCCAAGGCCCAGAGCGCCAGGCGCCCGCCCACGTCGGCCTTGTTGCGCGGATGAATGTCCTCGGCGTCGCCGATGTCCACCGCTGAAGCCATGCCGGTGTGGGGAATGGCCAGGCAACGACGTTGCGCATCACGGATCATTCCCCAGCCGCCACCGGCGGGATTCTCGTCGGGCTTCTGCCATGCGGCCAGTTGCACAAAGTAGAACGGCAGTTTGTCGTCGCCGAACCACTTGCGCCAATCCGCCAGCATGGCCCGCTTCTTTTCCACGTAGAGGCTGGCATCCGCGTTGTTCTCACCTTGATACCAAATCGCTCCGCGCAGGGCGAAGGGCACCAGCGGCTCGATCATGCCGTTGTGCAGCGTCACGCAACGCGGGCGCATCGAGCGCTCACCGAAAGGATATTCCGGCCACGCCGGCGGCAAGGGGATGGATTGTCCGAGCCTTTGCAACTCACGACTGCGGGCCGTCCATTGCTCGATGCCGGGTAACGCCGTGGCGAGGTCGCGCTGATATTGATCGAGTGACGAACGCATCTGCTTCGCGTAGGGCGCCAGTTCCGGCGTGCCCAGCAACGTGTCCTGTGACATCCACAACTCGATGTTTGTCCCGCCCACACACGAGCGCAGCAGACCGATGGGCACGTTCGTCTTGTTCTGAATCCGGCGGGCGAAATAGAAACCCACGGCAGTGAAGCCGCCCGCGGTCTTCGACGAACACACGCGCCATTCGCCCTTCACGTTGTCCTGCGGCGCGCTGGCAAAATTGTAGCCAACGCCGAAATGGCGGATGAGCGGGAAGTCAGCGCTCTGGATGTCTTCGGGCGCATTGCAGCCGCCCAACGCCATTTCCATGTTGGATTGGCCGCCGCACAACCACACGTCACCGAGCAGCACGTCGCGCACTTCCAGCGTGTTCTTCCCCGCCACCTTGAGCGTGAGCGGCTGAGTGGACACCGGCTGGGCCGCAAGCTTCACCATCCAGCGCCCAGCCTTGTCCGCAGTCGCGCTGCCGGATTCGCGGCCGAGCGTGACCGTCACCTTCTCGCCCGGATCAGCCCAACCCCAGACCGGCAGCGGCCGGTCACGCTGCAATACAGCATGCTCGGCGAAAAGGGCGTGGAGCTTTACCTCGGCATGAACCGTGGCGGTGGCCAGGGCAAGACAGCCGAGAAGACAGAGAATTCGTTTCATCGTGATTGAGCTTAGTTGGCGGCGATCGCGCGCAGCGTCATTCCTTCCAAACTTCCAGTTCGGTCACGCCACTGCGAGCATTGCCTTTGTGGGTGAAGACGACGCGGAGTTTCGCCGTGCTGACTTGGGTGAAGGTGGCGGTGTTGATGGCACTGCCGGTCGGCGCGGCGGGTTTGGCCATCGGGTTGACGACGTCGCGCCATTCACCGTTGGCGAAATACTGGACGGTGTAGCTCTCAGGTGCCTGCACCCCACCGCGGTCGTCGAAGAGATAGATCTCCACGCGGCCAACTTCCTTAGGTGAACCGAAATCGACTTCGAGCCAGTCACTGGCGTTGGTGGACGCATAACTGGTCCAGCGGTTCACGGGCGTGGGGCTGTAGTTCACCCTGCCGTCGATGGCGGATTTCGGGATGCCGCCGAAACGATCGCTGAAGGAGGCGCTGGCTTTTGGAAAGCCTTCGCCTTTCATATTCAAAGCCAGATTGCCGGGTGGCGGTGAAGCTGGCGTGTAGGGTAACGATCCTTCGCCCCAGGCCTCGAACTCGCTCAGGCCAGTCCTCCCTTCGCCGGCGTGGGTGAAGACAGCGCGAAGTTTCTGCACGTCGAGCGCGGCGAACTGGATCGTGTTGGCGCGATGTCCGGTGGGCTGCACGGGCGTGCGCTGCTGGTTCGGAACCGGTTTCCAGGAAGCGCCATCGAGGAACTCCAAATCGTACTTCGTCGGGGCGAGAATGTTCGTGCCGTCGTCGAGAAAGCAAAGCTTCACCTCGCTCACGCGGCGTGGTGTGCCGAAGTCCACGGCGATGGAGTCGGTGGCGTTGGTGGAAGCCGCGGTGGCCCAGCGGTTGGGCGGATGGATCGTGTACCAGGCGTGGCCATCGTTCACTTTGGTGAGCGGCGTTTTCGGATCCGTGGAGGAGGCGCTGAAGCGCGGGAAATAATCACCGTCGTTGTTGACCGCGTAGTTCAGCCGCGTCGTGGGACGCAGCGGTTGATTCGAAGCCTCCGGCAGCTTCACCGTGATCTTGCCGAGCGTGTTCAAGGAGGCGAGCTCCTTGCCGTCCGCCAGCACGCGCAAACCAGCGCCCTGGCCGTAGCGCGAGCCGTCCTTGTCCCAGAGAATGCTCAGGCGATGGCCGCGGTAGGGCACGTCATCGAGCGCGAAGTAATTCCAATCCGCTGGCGCGAGCGGGTCGATTTC
>CAMCCU010000063.1 GCA_945872975.1 Pedosphaera parvula Ellin514 | reverse complement strand
CAGTCGTGAACCTTCTCCAGCGTGTTCATCTTCATGAAGCGGCATTCGTTGCAGCGGCAGTTGTCCGTCGGCGCCGGGATGAACGTCTTGCCGGGACACTCCTTCTGCAACCGATGCAGCATGCCCGCCTCCGTCGCGATAATGATTTGCGGTGAGGTCGTGCGCTTGCAGTAATCGATCATCCGTTCCGTGGAGCAAACCTCGTCCGCCAACATGCGCACCGCCTTCGTGCATTCGGGATGAGCCACGAGCGGGGCGTTCGGGAACTCGCGGCGGATGCGCGAGATGCTCGCGTGAGTCCACTCGACGTGGACGTAACAGTTCCCCTTCCACAGCGTCATCGGGCGCCCGGTCTTCTCCATCACCCACGAGCCGAGGTTCTCGTCGGGCACGAAGAGCAGGTCGCGATCTTTCGGGGCGGCGTTCACGATCTTCATCGCGTTGCCGCTGGTGCAAATCACGTCGCACAACGCCTTCACCTCCGCGCTGCAATTGATGTAGGCGATGGTGTAGAAATTCGGGTTCGTATCCTGAAGCGCTTTGAGCTTCGCGCCGGGGCAGCTCTCTTCGAGCGAGCAGCCGGCGTCCTTGTCCGGCAGCACGACGATTTTGTTGGGGTTCAGAATCTTCGCCGTCTCGGCCATGAAATGAACGCCGCAGAACACGATGACGTCCGCGCTGGTCTTCTCCGCCTGCTGGGCGAGGCCGAGCGAATCGCCGACGTAATCCGCCACGTCCTGGATTTCGCCCACCTGATAGTTGTGGGCGAGGATGACGGCGTTCAGCTTCTTCTTGAGCGCCAGAATTTCGCGCGAGAGTGCATCGAACTGCGCCGGAGGCATCGGTTGGCGGACTTCAAATCCACTGTTGCTGCGCGGCTGGATCTCGGTGACATCGATCATGGCGAAAGCGTATCGCCCGGATTCCAGCGAGTCAAACCGGCGAGCTTTGCATCCACGCGAAGCGGCGGATGCGAAGTCAGAAACCCCGGGTTGCGAGATCGTCCGGCTAGTACAACTTCACACTCGTCTCGACAATCGTTCATCGCGTATCAAAAGCCGTTCGTGAAAATAATTATTCTTGCTGTCATCTGCAGTGTCATTCCGGCGTTCTTCGGCTTCGTGTTCCTGCACGGCACGCGGAACCGGCTGACCGCATTGCGCGAGCGTTGCCGCACGGCACCGGATCGTGATCGCGCGGTGCTGGAGTACGACGCGGCGCGCAAGGCGTTTCCGACCAGCCTCGTCGCCGGCTGGTATCACTTCGGTCCGGCGGATTCGCTTCTCGAAAAATCGGCACGGGAAAATCCTTCCAACCCAACGCGGTCGTCGTAGCCTTCCGTCATGCCAGTCCCTGTCATCAGCGTTGCGCAGATGCGCGAGTGGGAGAAGGTGACCTGGTCCTCCGGTGTGACTGAGGATGCTGTGATGCGCAACGCTGGCGCTGCCGTGGCTCGATGCGCCGAGCGGATGACAGCGGAGGGCGACCTCATTCTTTTTCTCGCGGGGAAGGGTCACAACGGCGACGACGCGGCTTACGGCTGCGAGTTCATCCAGGGCCGGCGTGCCGAATTGATGCGTGTGTTGGACCCGGAAGCGAGCGGCCGGGAGTTGCAGGCGCGGCTGGATCGAAGGCCGGCGCTGATCGTGGATGGGCTTTTCGGCATCGGCTTGAATCGTCCGCTGTCCGGCGCGTGGATGAATTTAATCGATCAGATTAACCGTGCTGGAGTGCCGATCCTCGCCGTGGATGTCCCGAGCGGATTGAACTCCGACTCCGGCCTGCCGCTCGATGTGGCAATTCGCGCGGACCGCACGCTGACCTTTGGTGCGGTGAAGCATGGCTTGCTCAAGTCGGGCGCGGTGGGTTTCGTCGGGCAATTGGAAGTCGCAAGCGACATCGGGCTCTCGCCGTATCCATTTACCACCGAGGTCAACCTCACGGTGGCGCGGGACTTCCACGGCTTTCCGCCCAAGCGCCCGATTACCGGCCACAAGGGAACCTTCGGACATCTCGCGATTGTGGCGGGGAGCCCCGGTTATCACGGCGCAGCAGTGCTGGCGGCGCGTGGCGCACAACGGGCTCAGCCCGGTTTGATCACAGTCTGCGCGCATCAAGAGGTGCGAATACCCATCGCCTCGCAGTTGCAGGCGGTGATGGTGTATGCCGGAGCGGAGGATTTTGAACTGCCGGCATCATGCAGCGCGGTGGTGGTCGGCCCTGGCCTGGCCTCGACTGAGTTGACGGATCGTTTCAAGCGATCCATCCGACGGCTCTGGCAGGATTCGCTGCTTCCTGTGATCGCCGATGCCAGCGCGCTCGACTGGCTTCCGGATGGTCCGTGTGTTCCGGGGGTGTTGCGGGTGATGACGCCGCATCCGGGCGAGGCGGCGCGACTGCTTCAATCGTCGGTGGCGGAAGTACAGCGCGACCGGGTGGCGTCCGTCCGCGAGTTGTCGCGACGATGGGGAAACTGTTGTGTGGTCTTGAAGGGGCACCAAACGCTCGTCGGCCGTGACAGGGAGGAAATCTACGTGAACAATTCCGGCAATCCCCATCTCGCTCAAGGAGGCAGCGGCGATTTGCTGGCCGGCTATCTCGGAGGTCTGCTCGCCCAGCCTGAGCTTCAGCGGGACGCACTCTTCACGGTCCGGTTCGCCGTCTGGCAACATGGCGCGGCGGCAGAGTCGCTCCTGGCGCGGAAGCCGAACTTCATCATCGAGGAGTTGGCGGATGAACTTGGGCTCGTGCGGCCTTGATGAAGTTCTTGTCGTGAGCCTTCAATTGACCGCCGTTGCCGAGGAAATTTCCTTCCTTTGCCCTGCACCCTTTGCTATCCAACCGGCATGATTCGCTGGTTTGCTTTTGCTTTGGCCATGATCGCTTTGTCGGTCGGCGGACTCTTGTCTGCGCGGGCTGCTTCTTATTCGTTGAATGATGGCACAACGCTGGAAGGTGAACCGATTTCTCCCACAGCGCAGGGATTGGTGGTGAAGAAGGCGGACGGCAGCTTCGCGCCGCGCGTGGGCTGGACGAATTTCACGCAGCAAGCTTTGAAGGATTTCGTGAAGCAACAGCCCAAGGCGAAGGCTTTCATCGAACCCTTTCTCGAAGAGGACGAGAGCGACGCGGAAAAGAAACCGGCGCTCATCATCAAGCCCAAGGAACACGCCCGGCTGGATCGTCCCGATCCGAAAGCTGGCATGGGCGCCTTGTTTTCCTCCGGCCTGAGCCTCCTGCTGATTCTCCTCGTTTATGCCGGGAACATTTACGCCGGGTTCGAGATCGCCATCTTCCGCAATTACCATCCTGGCCTCGTCTGCGGCATCGCTGCCGTGGCGCCGGTGATCGGGCCTGCTATTTTCCTGTGCCTGCCGCCGCGTCTTCAAAAGAGCCTCGACGAGCTGGCCGCAGAATCGATGTCGGAGCACGGTGGCGAGGTGACGCAACTGTCCTACGTTCATCCCGGATCGCAGGAAGCCACGCCTGAGGCGCAGGCGGCGGCGGAAAAGGCGGCGGCCGAATCACTCGTCACCGTTTATCAGCGCGGCAAGACTTCGTTCAACCGTCGTTTCTTCGAGACCAAGTTCGCCGGCTTCCTCAAGGTCGTGCCGGGCGACGCGGAGAAGGACAAGGAGATCTACGTGAAATCCTCACGCGGCGAATACGTCGGCCATCGCCTGACGCGCGTTCAGGGGAACGAGATCATTCTTCAAGTCCAGAAGGGTGAAGCGACTTCCGACGTCATCATTCCTTTTCCCGAGATTGTCGAAGTCCAAGTCCGTCCCCGGAGTGCCTGAATTAACTTAACCCCGTGCTGTCATGAGCCAGACCGAACTCAAATCCATCAAGTATCGCACCATTCTATTGTTCGGAGCGCCTGGTTCAGGCAAGGGCACGCAGGGGAAAATCCTCGGGACCATTCCCAGTCTGTACCACTTCGCGTGCGGCGACGCCTTCCGCAATCTGCGCATCGAGGATCGCATGGGCCGGTTGTTCATCGAATACTCGAGCAAAGGCCAGCTGGTGCCGGATGAGCCGACCATCGAGCTTTGGGCCAGGAACATTCGCGCCAGCTCGCTCGACGGAAAGTTCAATCCGACGCATGACGTCCTCGTGCTCGACGGCATCCCGCGCAATGCCCACCAGGCCGAGATGCTCAAGGACACGCTTGATGTTCGCGCCGTATTCTTTCTCCACTGCGCGGACATGGCCAAGATGATCGAGCGCCTCCAACGCCGCGCGCTGCGCGAGAATCGTCTCGACGACGCCAATCTCGAAGTCATCAAGAAGCGTCTGGAAACCTACGAGAGCGAGACCAAGCAGGTGCTGGATTTCTACGGGCCAGAGATCGTTCATACCATCGACGCCACGCAATCGCCGCTCGATGTCCTTCGCGAGATTCTCAACACCATCGCCCAGATTAAGTGGTGAGCGCGACGCCGTCGCGGGTCGGATTTCCGGTTGATCAGAAACCTTCGTGACCGAAAGGCCACGCGCACCAGCCGATCTCATGCCTCCTTTGCGAATCATCTTCATGGGCACTGCGGATCTGGCCTGCGCCAGTCTGCGCGCTCTTTGCCGCGAACCATCCTTCCAAGTGATCGCCGTCGTCTCCCAGCCCGACAAGCCCAAGGGTCGCGACATGAAACTTCAGCCGACGCCCGTCAAGGAGCTCGCGCTGGCCGAGGGATTACCCGTCCTGCAGCCGCGTCGTGCGCGCGATGAGGAATTCATCGCCCAGCTCCGAGCCTTGCAGCCGGACCTGATTGTCGTCGCTGCCTACGGACAAATCCTGCCGCAATCGCTCCTCGATATTCCGCGTCTCGGCTGCCTGAACGTTCACACCTCGTTGCTTCCGAAGTATCGCGGCGCAGCTCCCATCCAGTGGGCGATTCTCGACGGCGACGCCGAGACGGGCGTGACCATCATGAAGATGGACGCCGGGCTGGACACCGGGCCGATGCTGAGCACGGTGAAGACGGCCATTACTCCCGATGACAACGCCCAAACGCTGCACGATCGGCTCGCGGCGCTGGGCGGCGAGTTGTTGGTGAAGACCATCCCCGACTACGCCGAGGGAAAGATCCTGCCCGTCCCACAGCCAGCGGAAGGCGCATCCTACGCCCGGAAAATTTCCAAGGAAGACGGCCAGATCGATTGGGCGCAGCCCGCGCGCTTGCTCTGGAATCGTGTGCGCGGTTTCACCCCGTGGCCCGGTGCCTTCACGCATCTGAACGAGGACGGTAAACCGCGTCTGCTGAAGACCTGGCTTGCCCAAGTTGAACCCGATCTCGCTGGCGCGCCCGGCGAGATTCTGCGCGCGGACAAACAAGGAATCGTTGTGGGCTGCGGCCAGCAATCCCTTCGCATCCTCCAGCTCCAGCGCGAAGGCGGACGCCGCTTGAGCGCGCAGGAGTTCCTCGCCGGCCATCCGCTCGCGGTCGGCTCCCGTCTCGGTGCGTAGGCGGCTCGTTAATGGGCTTCAATCGGGCGCTCGTAGATTGTAGAACCGCCGTATGAACACTCGCTTCGCTCTCCATGCCATTCTCACCTTGCTCGCCTTCACGCTCGTTGCTGGCGCTCGCGCCGCCGATGCCACGGCCATTCAGGCGGCAGTGCGCGCCGTGCTGGATGAACAGGTGAAGGACTGGAACGCCGGCAACATCGAGCGCTTCATGCGCGGCTATCATCAGTCGGCGACGACGCGTTTTGCGTCGGGCGGCAACGTCACGCGGGGCTGGCAATCCGTTCTGGACCGCTACAAGCGCACCTACTCGGACAAGGCCGCGATGGGCAAGTTGACCTTCTCCGAGCTCGATATCACGGCGGCGTCAGACGACACCGCGCTCGCGTTCGGTCGCTGGCATTTGAAGCGGGAGAAGGACGAGCCGTCCGGTTTGTTCACGCTGCTCTTCCGCAAGACCGAGGATGGCTGGAAGATCATCCACGACCACACTTCCGCTGCGGAAAGGAAATAAGGCGTTAGCAGATGGAGCTGTGCTGGCGTGACGTTTCACGTTCGGACGAGTCAAATATGCAGTGAATCAATGAGTCTAAATCTTCCTCAACAAGGCGGCGGATGATCGGCTTCGACCTGCAAATAGCTTGCCCGGCGCCGCGCTCGTCTCATAGACAACAGGGGATGAATTTGAAACCACTCTGCTGGGGAGGGTTCTTCTTCCTGACGGTTGTTTCTGCACAGGCTGGAATGACTGTCTATGATTTGAATGACGTCGTCCGGCTTCGGTTGGAGGACATCTCATTCTTTACGCTCTTGATTCTAGTTTCGGGTCTCGGCATCCGGCTGCTTTGGAACCACGTCGCGAAGGGGCTTCCGGTTCTGCCGCAGATGAGTTACCTCCGGGCGTTGAGCCTCACCTTCCTCCTCAGCCTGATGATGCTTCTGGTCCTCTCCATGATCTCGGGAGCGCGAGAACTTCTGACGCCTGGTGCCTGGCGTCGACAGGGAAGCGCTTATCAGATCAACGATTCCGCCAGCGAACCGCTTCGCCGGCAGAGCATGGAATCCTTGCGGGCGGCGTTGAACAACTATGCGCGGGATCATCAAGGGCGGTTTCCCTCCCACGATTTCGTTCCCGAGATTCCGGAGAAGATCTGGCAAAGTCCTGACTCGAAGGGGACGCGATACATCTACATGGGCGGACTATCGATGACGGACGGGAACAAGGTTCTCGCCTGCGAGCCCGTCAGTTTTGGTGACGAGCGCTGGGTGCTTACGGCGCACGGGGAGTTGAGCAAGATGAAGACGGCCGAAGTTCGCCGGGCGCTGGGAGCGCCCTCGCCGCCATGAAGAACATCGTGGTCAGGATTGCGGTCTGGCTTCTCATCCTGTTTCTCGCCTGGATGGCGCTGGTTTCCTGGTCCTATACTGCACCTCGAATCGTCCCCAGCTTGGTGATCGGCTGGTGGGGGTTTCTTGAACGGGTGCTTCCCGCAATGGCGGTAAGCTGGAGCGGGATTGGCATGGCCGTCGGGTGCTCGTTGTTAATCATCGTCGGGATGCATTCCCTCTCCGGTTGGTTGTTTGCCCATGCGTCTCGAATCTTGAAGGAAGATTCTCAACGGACCTGGCGTTGGACGTGGACGATCGCTCTTTATCTCGGCGTGTGGCTGGTGTTTTTCGCCATCATGGGCGCGGTCGGCGTTATCCACCAAGTCGGCTGGCTTGTGCGATCCAAGGAACCATTGATGGTGCGCCAAGAGTTTCGGGGCTCCTTATTTGGGCAACTTAAAAGGCACGAAAATGAATTGTTGGTTGCTGCCGACGAATCGAATTGGAATCTCGAAGAATCGAGGCGTGCCTTTTTGCAAATGACGGAGTGGAGGGCAGGTCGTCCGGGGACGGTGGAAGATTTTCATATTGTTCTATTCCCCGGTACGAATGCGCAGATGGTGGCAGGAATCATCTTTCACCGGGATTCGGGTACGCGCAACAGGGTAGGTTTCGTTCTCGTTACGCCACCCGCTGAGTCTGAGTTTCTGGCGATCGCTAAGCTTCCGGCAGTCCTTGCCCGCTATCAGTCTCAGGGAGTTGCCAACACGAACGTAGTTCGGAAGTAGCCGTGGATCCGGTTTTGATCGGTCTCGTTTCATTCCATTGTGCCGTCGGCTGAACCTTTGCATTGCACCGCGTGGCGTCGGACTCTACAACTTTCACGCAATGAACCTCACCGCAGGCTGACGGCATTTGACCAACAGGATGGACTCTCAACCGCCCAAATATCGGCGCGAATTTTTCAAAAGCCCGCATCACGTGTGGCTCGGTTTGTTGACGCTCGGCGCGGGTCTCATCGTGGGTGCGGACTATCGCATCGCGCTGCTCGCCGCGCCTGCGGCTTATCTGCTCGGCTGGGTGTATCTGCCGGACATGGGCTTCTTCCGAGGCTGGGTGGACCGGCGTCGGCAATCGGCGTTGCAAGCGGCCGGAGTGGCGGAGGCGGCGGAGTTCCTCAAGAAGCGCGATGAACTGCTGGCGAAGCTTTCCGCGCCGCGCCGCCAGCATTATCACTCGCTGACGGTGGTCTGCCGCGACATCGAGCAGGCCAGCGCGGAGCAAGGTTTGTCGCCGGGCGACCTCAACGCCGACCCGCGTCTGCGCAAGCTCGACGAGCTGATGTGGACGCATCTGCGCATGCTCATCATCGAGGAGTCGCTCGATCGGTTTCTGGAAACGGAGCGACGGGATAATGTTCCGGGCGTGCTCACGGAAGCGGAGGAGGAAGCGGCTGCGTTGTCGGCGGAGTACGACGCGCTCAAGGCCAAGGGGACGAGCGCTGCGTTGCTGGAACCGAAGGAGCGGCTGCTCTCGTCCCGACTGGAGCGGCTCGAAGTCTTGCGCAAGCGCGTGCAACGAATCGAGCAGGCGCAGGCGAACTTGCGGCTGGTGGTGTCTGAGCAGGAGCGGCTGGAGCAACAGATCAAACTCATTCGCGCGGACGCCATCGCGAGCAAGAACACGGAGACGTTGACGGCGCGCATCGACGCGACGGTTGAGCATCTCGACCAGACGAACAAGTGGCTGGCGGAGATGGATGAGTGCAAAGATTTGGTCGGCGAGATGCCGGCGACTCCGGTGCGGCTCGGCTACGAGTCCGCGACGACGCAGGGTCCGCCGCGTTTGCCGCAGATGCCGGGAAGGGTGAAGGAGTAAAACGTGAAACGTAAGGAGGAGCAACCATGAGCAAGCAAGATGCAGAAGCAGCGGACGTCGTAACCAAACCGGTGGAGGCGGGTGAGGGCGCGGGGCGTTTGCCGTTGCGCGGGTGGGCGCTGGAAATGGCGCGCCGCTGGAATGCCGGCACTTACTCGCTCTTCGTTCTGCACGGAAACATCTTCGATGTCTTCCCGGTGCAGAGCGGCGCGAAGCTCAGCTACCTGCCGCTGAAGACATTCCTGTCGAAGCGCCTGTTTCCTGACCGCGGCTCGCTCCTGTTCTACGACATCGGCGACGGGCTGAGCTTCGGCTCGGCGGAGATGCAGAAGCGGTTCTTTGAGTGGCTGGCGGTCTATGACGACGTGGAGGGCACGGCGTTTCATCAGCATGGGCCGCCGCGTGAATTCACGAAGCTCGCGCCGTTGCTGCGCCGCTTCTTCCTGCGCAATGCCGACGACAAGAAGGAACGCAAAGGCGTCACGCTCATCATCGATTTTCCCGAGAAGATCATTCCAGCCAGCGAGGAGGCGGGCGCGAGCTGGGACGAACGGATGGCGCTGGTGACGCTCCTGAAATGGGCGGCGTCGCCCGAGCTGCGTCAGCTCGACATCGGCATCGTGCTGGTCACGGAATCGTCGGCGGAGCTGCATGCGGACCTGCTGCAGAATCCGCACGTCGCGCAGGTGCGGATCGATTTGCCGGATGCGGAGGAGCGGCTGCGTTTCCTCCAATCCGGCTGGGCTGAGGAGATGGCGGACGGCAAGCCGGTGAGCGACTGGAGTTCTCTTTCGGTGAACGATCTCGCGGTGCGGACGGCGGGCCTGAACCTCCTGCGCGTGCAGCATCTGCTCGCCGAGGCGGTGCGCAACGGCATCCGCGTTTCGCCGGAAAATGTCGCAGCGAGCAAGAAGCGTTTGATCGAGGAGTTCTGCCAGGGACTCGTACGCTTCAAGGATCCGAAGCCGGGCGTGACGCTGGACGCGGTGGCGATTCATCATGCGGCGAAGAAGAAGCTGCGCGAGCTGGCGTGGCTGATCAAGAACGCGAAGACGGACGTGCTGGAGCGCGGCATTCTCGTGCCGGGCCGCGTTGGTGTTGGAAAGACGTTTCTCATCGACTGCTTCGCCAGCGAATGCGCGCTGCCGGTGATGGAGGTCGGCGAGTTCCGCTCGAAATGGGTCGGTGATACGGAGCGCCAGCAGATGCGAATCCTGATGACGATTCGCGCTCTCGGTCCGGTGGTCGTGGTCGTCGATGAGGCGGATGCGGTCTTCGGCGGACGCGACGGTGGCGGCGATGATAGCGGCGTTTCGAGCCGGGTCTTCGCGGCGTTCGCGGCGCACATTGGCGATTCGAGTTTGCGCGGGCGCGAGCTGTGGGTGGCGATGACGTCGCGGCCGGACATGCTCGCCATCGACATGAAACGGCAGGGCCGCTTCGGCCTGTGCATTCCGCTGTTTCCGGCGCAGGGGCCGGACGATGTCATCGAGATATTCACCACGCTGGCGCGCCTCAAGAAGGTGGCGTTGGCGGAATCGATCCTCGCCTACATCCGCACGAAGCTCGGCGAGTTTCCGCTCACGGGCAGCGATGTGGACGCGATCCTCGTTCGCGCGAAGGAGCGCGCGGTGCTGGCGCTTCGCGACAACGACGTGCAGGTCGGCGATGTCGAGGAGGCGGTGCAGTCGTTCATCGACCCGCTCGACCCAGAGCTGCTCGCGTTGCAGGAACTGGCGGCGGTGCTGGCGTGTTCGGACCGACGCTATCTGCCGGCGCGGTATCAAGACGCGGATCGCGCCAAGCTGATGGAGGAGTTCGCGAGGCTGAAGGCGCGCGCCGGAAGGCGGTAGCTGCGGAGCGCCGTTCTTCGAACCGGCGCGTTTTGACGGGAGTTCACCCCATGCCGGGTCGGAGACCGGCGCTCCAGTCGCATTCCAACCGGCTCGTTCTGCCTCACCTCACCTGGATAATGCGGAAGAAGCATTGTCCGTCCGGCGGCGGCGCGACGGTGTGGGCGGTGGAGGATTCGGACGCGGTGATGTCGCCTGACATGTCCACCCAGTCCGAGGCGAGCCCCGGCTTCATCTGGACGCGATACGTGCTTCCCGCCGTGGAGAACCAGTTCAAGGTCACGTTATTTCCCGATGCCGCGACGAAGCGCAATGTGGGCGGGGACGGAACGGCGTCGCCGAGCGCGATGGGATCGACGCGGAATTTCTTGAATTCGCGAGTCTCCAAAAACTTGGCCTCGATGCCGTCGTCGTAGAAGCGGTTCGTGCCGTTGTCGCTGATGATCTGGAAAACGTTCGTGGCGCTCCACGGGCCGGGAAACACTTCCACGATTCCTTCGGGGTTCAGGCCGGTGAGGTTGGCGTTGTATTCGATCGGCTGGTTGGTCGGATGACCGGACCAGGTGAAGAGCTTGAAGTTTCCGGGCGGCGGGAGGTTGGTGCCAGCGCCGGGTGGGCCTGTGACGATGAGGTAGTTCGTGCCGCTGCTGCCTTCGATGCTGCGCACGGCGCGTCCGCCTAGGTTGAGTTCGATGGGGGCTCCAAACTGCGCCGAACCGGGGCCGCTGCGTTTGGTGGAGATCTTGCCGAAGTTCAGGACGGGAATGACGAGCGCGTTGACGCGATTGGTGGGCGGAACGAGCGGCGCGCGGAACGCGATGTAGACGTTCGTGGTGTTGTTCGGGCCGGGGGCCATCGCGAGCCCTTCGATGTTGAAGCCTGCGCCAGTGCGGTCCTTGGGGTCCATGCCTTCGGCGGCGCTGTCAGCGAGGCCGTAGTAGTTCGCGCCCTTGCCGTGCCGGTTGTTGGCGTCCCAGGCGACGAGGTCGAGCTTCAGGAAGTCGTAATGCGCGAGCACCTTGAGCTGTGAATTGGTGCCGGTGCCGGAGATGTCCGTGGCGAAGAGGCGTGCGCGATTGGTGCGCTCCAGGGCGTTGAAGGCGTGGGAGTGCGACCCTATCCAATAGATGCGATTGCCGACGCGCGTGGAGCCTTCGATGTCCACTTCGCGCGGCGCGCCGTTGTCGTAGAAGTCCACGATGTTCAGGAAGGGATTCATGTCCTTCGCCGCCGCCGGGCCGCCGGAGCGCGTGCGGCTGTAGAAGCGGAGGATTTGGTTTTCATCGTCGCCGACGATCATCCAGTTCGCATCAATGGGAATCGCGGTGGAGGCATCGCTCACGCCGCTGTGCCATTTCGCGCCGAGGCGACCTTGAGTGGAGGCAGCGTAGGAGAGGAAGCCGCGCCGAGAGTAAACGCCGTCGCTGACGGTGATCGCGATCTCAGAGTAACCGACGCCGACGGGTTCCACCGCGAGCCGCCATTTGCCGGTGGCGAAATTCGTCAGTGTGATGTTCGCATCGGGCGCGACCGCCTGGTTCGTGCTGGTGACGGTCACGGTGAGGGAAGCGAGCGGCGAATCATCATCGCTGACGGTGAACGTCGCGGTTTCGTTCTCGGGATCGCCGATGACGCCGGAGAGCGGTATGAGCGGATTGGGCGAAATGTTCGGCGGCTTCTTGTTGATGACGCCGGGGGTCATGACGGAACCAGGAGGGCTGTTGGTGCTGATGTTGCCGGAGTCGTAGTTGAGCGATCCTCCGCTCGTGCCCGCGAGGTCTCCCACATACCAGGAGACCGATGAACGCGGCGCGTTGCTGCCGGGGAAGCGGCTCGCGGCGTCCGGCGTGAAGCCGCGCTGGGTCAGGTCCACGCCGCCGTAGATTTCATCGTTGTTGCTGCCGTCAGTCCAGGCGATGGCATCGACGATGTAGGCACCGTTCGGCAATCCTTCCAATGTTCCGTTGTCGCCGTTGTCGAGGTCGATGCCTTCGGGGATGGATTCTTTGGACCCGATGAGCAGCACGGACACGGAACCGTTTCCGAAGGCGCCGCCGGAGTTCGCGAGCTGTGGTGCGAGCACGACGGTGGTGCCGGGAGAGAAGAGGTAGGGATGGCCGGGAGCAGCGACGATGAGCAGGCCATTGGTTCCGAAGCGTTGTCCGCCGAGGGCGACGACGATGTCGGTGTGGCCGGGATTATCCGAGGTGTTTCCCTGGATGGAAACGAGATACAGGTTCGTCAGCAGCTTGCCGGCGGGTCCGCGCAGCTCCACGAATTCGTAGGGCGCATCTTCGCCGGGTGGATTGATCTTCGCTTCGCTGAGCAGGACGACGTTCGTGTCGGTGATCGTGACGTCAACTGGCAGAACGATCGTGTCCGTCGAATAGCGCTCATCGAGCGTGGCGGAGACGGAGTGAGTGATCCGCGCGAAGGATCGTGATGGCCCGGCCGCACCGTCGTCGAGCGCGCGCACCATAATCTTTTTCGGGGACGTGGTGGTGAATACGAGCGAGCGCGTGGTGCCGTAAGTCTTGCCGCTGTCCGTGCTGACCTGGGCGGGCGCTTCGGCGGTGATTTCGATGGTCACCGCGCCGGTGGCCCGAAGTGAAAGGTTCAGTGTGTAGTAATCCTTCAGGCCCGCTTCGGAGACGAGCGTGTTGGTGCCGGACTCGCGGAGGATGACGCCGGGGATGAGCGGCGCCTTGAAGTTCGGCCCGCCGATGTGGTTCAACGAAGCCTTCGCGCGCAGGGCAGGGTAGGTGTTGCTGCCGATCAGGAGGTCGGTTGAGTTGCGGCCGAGGAACCAGTTCGGCGGCTTGCCGGTGAGGTTGTCGCTGGCGACCCAGTTCGTGGCGTTCCAACCTGAGGTGTTGCCATTGCGTGCCACGTAGCCGGGCGTGAACGGAACGGAGACGACGGTGTTGCCAGCGGTGGCGAGATTGCCGGGCGCGGTGTCGCGGCGGAAATTGATCTTCCCGTAGGCGATGTCGCCGTCGCCATCGCTGTCGAGCACTCCGACGGAATCGATGACCGTCCAGCTCACGAAGTTCGTGCCGTCTGGAGTGCCGTCGTCATTCGCGTCGATGTCGGTGCCGATCTCCGGCTCGATGTCGCTTTGAATGAGGAAGTAGGTGGCGGAAGGGTTCTCGATCTCAGTCAGGTCATCCTCGCCCTCATGCCCGACGGAACTCGAGGAGCCGGAACCCCAGCCGGAGCCGCTGTCCGAGTTCGTGAGGACCGTGCTGTAGGGAATCGTTTTGTAGCGGTGAAAGTTTTGCAGGAGCGTGAGGAACCCATTCTGTCCGATGCGCCGGCCCGCGAGGTCGAAGCGGTTCTGGATGGTGCCGGGATTCTTGTCGCCATCACCATCCCCTTCCACGGCGACCAAGTAGGTGCCGGAGGGAAGGACGTAGTTGGGTACGCCGCGCAGCTCGACGAACTCGTTGGTGAGATCGCCGGACGGGGGGTTGAAGAGCAGCTCGTTGATGAACAGGTTGGTCGTGGCTTGATCGAGCGAACTGATCTCCGTCGCGGCGAGCGCGCGGCCGTAAACGCGCAGGTTGTCGGCCTGGCCACAAAAGAACGAGGCGTTGCCGTAGTTCCAAAACGAGAAGGCTTTGTCTGACTCTTCCGAATCCGTGCCGACCACGTTGAACTGGAAGTTGCCGAGGTCGATGTCGCGCAGGCGTTGACCGTCGAGGAACGTGACGACCGAGCGGGCCGAGACGTCCACGGCGCAGGCGAGGCTGTGCCATTGATTCGTGCGAAGGACGTTGGTGAAGCCGACCAGCCATTGCCCGTTGTTGAGTCGAAGAAGCAGATGTCCATCGGCCGCGCTGCCGAACTCAATCCACCGATATAGCGGCCCTCCGGAAAGCAGGGTGGTGTAAGGATAGCCAAACTGCGTGACTCGAAATTCCCACGCCACCGTAAACGACTCGTAGGAAAATCCGTTGATGCGGGCGAGCGCCGTGTAGAAGCCCGGTTCCGGGTCGCACGGAAGCACGAGCTTCTTTCCCGCGAACGATGTTCCGAACAGTTCCATGCCCGGGCTGTTCCCGAGATCATCGCGGCCATTGCCATCCATCTTAAAATGCGACAGCAGCATCGGTGCGGATTGAGCCGCTGACGTGACGAGCAGCAGCATCGCGAGCCACAGCCCCGCCATGAGTCGATGCGGAGAAGGGCCGGCCTTGGACACGCCTTCGCGGCTCATGCTCCGGCTCTCAGAAGATGTCAGGCGGCAAACCATGGGTTGGTGGGGAAAGCTAGGGGAAGAAGGCATGAAGTCAAAGCGCGAAAGCCTTTCGATTGGGCCTCGGGCGCATCTATTCAACGTGGTCGGGCGTGGAAGTTTCTCCATGCTTAACCGCCCGGCTGGTAGCCCCCGACGTGAGGAGGGGGATTCTTTGAAATGTGCGAATCATCCACCTCGTCACCTCGGTGGCTACGGTTGCCCGTGCTGTTTGCTCGCCAGCGTGGCGGCGGCTGATAGCCTTCTCCCGTGACATCGCATTTCAATGAACTGGGACAGCCCATCGGCCCTCCGCTGACGGGCTGGCAACCGCCTCCTTTGCCGCCGAGTCACTCGATGTCCGGACGCTTCTGTCGCCTCGAACGCGCGGATGTTTCCCGTCACGCCGCAGAGCTATTCGAGGCCTGCGCGCACGACAAGACCGGCGCGATGTGGACCTATCTGCCTTACGGACCGTTTGATTCGTTCGAGAGCTTCCAGGCATGGATGGCGGACCTTTGCTCCGGACCGGACCCGATGCAGCACGCGATCATCGACCTGCGCACGAACCGCGTCGTGGGTCTCGCGGCCTACATGCGCATCACGCCGGGGATTGGTTCCATCGAAGTCGGCCACGTCATCTACTCGCCCTTGCTCCAGCGCGCCACGCTCGCGACCGAGGCGATGTATCTCCTGATGCGCCGCGCGTTCGAGCTCGGCTACCGCCGCTACGAATGGAAGTGCGACTCCTTCAACGCCAGATCCCGCGCCGCTGCCCAACGGCTCGGCTTCTCGTTCGAAGGCATCTTCCGGCAAGCCTTCGTCTATAAAGGCCGCACCCGCGACACCGCCTGGTTCTCGGTCATCGACGGCGAATGGCCGGCGTTGAAAGAAGCCTTCGAGCGCTGGCTCGATCCGGCGAACTTCGACGAGCGCGGCGAACAGCGAACTCGCCTCAGTGACCTGACTGCGCCGTTGTTGAAAGCCCGCGGCTGAAGCGAGGAAAACGTGCGGCTCTACGACGCTCACAATCATCTGCAAGATCCGCGACTCGGCTCCGATGTCGCGTCGCTCGTGGCGACGGCGGCGCAGGAAGGCGTCGTGCGCATGGTCGTCAACGGCTCGTGCGAAGAGGACTGGCCGGACGTCCTCGCGCTCGCCCGG
>CAMCCU010000062.1 GCA_945872975.1 Pedosphaera parvula Ellin514 | reverse complement strand
AAGCACCGGAAATGTCGCGCGCTCAGGCGCGGTGTTGAAGACGGAGAACTTCATCGGGCCGGTAAAGCTTCGCTGGTCGCGAGTGTAGTAGCGCTTCACCGCGGTCAGCGGGCGTTCGGACGAAGTCAGCATCGCCTGGCGCAGCGCGTAATCCGCCGCGCCGAGATAGCGCGCCATCTGCACATGCGAGACATCGAGCGCGGCACCGACCTTGTTGAAGCGGTGCGACTCGCCATCTTCCGGAAGTGAATCGCGCACCTGCAACCACGGCGCGTGAAACAAGTCGCGCAGCGCGTTCTCGTACTCGTAGCGGTTCAGGCGACGCCGGGTGGATCGGCCTTCCTTCGCCATGCGCACCTGATCCGCCGAAACCAGTGAAGCGGACAACGCCTGGAGAAAACCCTCGCGCTCGACGGCTTCCGGTTGTGGCTTCTTCTTCGGCGGCATCTCGCCAGCATTCACGCGGTCATAGGCCGTGATCCATTTGGAAAAGTTCGTGGGGTTCGCGGGATCAAACTTCAGCGCGGAGAGGTCCAGTCCGCCTTTCTTCATCTCGGCGTCGTGACATTCGAGGCAATGCTTTTGGAGAAAGGGCCGGGGGTTCAGCGCGGCTCCTGCGGACGGGGCGAGGCCAAGAACACCACACATCGCGACGGACAGACCGAGGATTCTTTGAGTCAGCTTTGACATGGCGGCGATCATTTGGGCGTCAAAAGTGGACGAAAGAAAACCCTCACCGCTTCAAGCGATGAGGGTTTGTCTGCGCGGAGAAATCAGGCGGGCAGGCGTCGTTACTTCGCGAAGACCGTCTCTTCAACGCGATGAGAAGTCCCGTTGGCGTGACCATTCGCGCCGTTCGCGTGGCCATGGGTATGGCCGTTGGCCTTGGCATTCGCACGGTCGAGAATCTTCCGGTAAGTCGCCAGCGCCAGGAGCGGCCAGGCGTTTCGATACATGTCGTACTTCAGATAAAACACCCGGGGGAAACCAGTGCCGGTCGTCTCGTGCTCGGTCCATGAACCGTCGGCGTTCTGCGTGCGAGCGAGATATTCGATGCCGCGCCGGATGCTGTCGCGATGCGGATCGTCGAAGGCGCACAAGCCCATGAGCGCCCATGCGGTTTGCGAGGCAGTGCTCGGACCTTTGCCCTTGAAAACGGGATCGTCGTAAGTGTTGCAGCGTTCGCCCCAGCCGCCATCGGCGTTCTGGACATTCTCCAGCCAGTCGCGGGCCTTGAGCAGCCAGCGTTGGTTCATGTTGATGTGCATCGCGCGCAGGCCGCGCAAGACCTGCCAGGTGCCGTAGATGTAATTCACGCCCCAACGGCCATACCAGGAGCCGTCGTCCTCCTGATGGTCGCGGATGAATTGCAGCGCCTTGATGACCTGCGGATGCGTGACGGCGTAGCCTTCGTAGCCGAGCAGTTCGAGGATGCGCGCGGTGATATCGGCGCACTCGGGATCGAGCATGGCGTTGTGATCGGCGAAGGGAACTTTTTCGAGGACGCCTTTCGTGCAGTCCTTGTCGAAGGCCGCCCAGCCGCCGTCCTTGCACTGGAAGGTCATCATCCACTTCAACCCGCGCTGGAAACATTCATCACGCTTCGCCGGGTTGTCCGTGGGAATTTGCCGCAACGCGAGGAGCACCATCGCGGTGTCGTCCACGTCCGGGTTCCACTTGTTCTCGTACTCGAAGACCCAGCCGCTTGGCTCGACGTTGACGGGGTTCTTGTAATACCAGTCGCCGCGAAAACGGATTTCCTTCTCCATCAGCCAGTCGGCGCATTGTTTCATGCGCGGATGCTCGGCGGGAATGCCGGATTCGCGCAGGCACATGGCGACGATGGCGGTGTCCCACACGGGAGAGAAGCACGGCTCGATGCGGACCGTATCCTTCTCTTCGTGCTCCAAGCCCTTCAGCTCGCGGCGGGCGCGGATGACTTGCGGATGGTCATCGGGATAGCCGAGAGCTTTGAGCGCGATGAGGGCATTGAGCATCGCCGGGAAAATCGCGGCGAGACCGTGCGAACCCTCGAAGCGTTCGAGCATCCATTGCTCGGCCTTCTTGAGCGCGAGCTTGCGGAACGGGCGGAGATTGTTGTTCTCAACGAACTTGTGAAGCTTGTCGAGCCACAGGAAGAAATTGCGCCAGGTGAAGCGTTCCGGGTCAGGCCGCAACGCGAGGTCGCGCTCGTGGAAGCCCTCTGGATACAGCTCGTCCAGATTCATGCCGTGATCGAGCGGGCGCGTCGGCTTGTAGTGATTGATGATGGCCAGCGGAACGATCATGGACCGGCTCCAGTTGCTCATCTCGTTGAAGTTCACGTAAAACCATTTGCCGATGAGGATGACCTCGCTCGGAATGGTCGGAACGTAATCCCACGGGTAAAGCCCCAGCAGCGCGAGATACAGCTTCGAGAAGGTGTTCATCCTCGGCACGCCGCCGTGATTCAGCGCGACTTCGCGGGCCTTCAACATGCGCGGGTCGGTGACGGGCACGCCGGCCAGCTTGAGGGCGAGGTAGCCTTTGATGGTGGCGTTCACCTCGGACGGGCCGCCGAAATAAATATTCCAGCCGCCGTCCGGCAACTGCATGGAAAGGATGTGATTGACCGCCTTGCGCTGCCATTCGAGGTCCACGCTGCCATCCCAGTGATGGAAGCAGATCATGTCCGAGGCGAGGGTGGAATCCACGAGGAGTTCGCCCACCCAAAAGCCCTCCGGCTTCTGGACGCTCAGGAGATAGTCTTGCGACCGCTTGAGGGCGGTTTCGAGGGCGGTGCGGTGGCTGGACGACTGGTCTGCTGCGGACGGCTGGCCACTCAGCCGGTTGCCTTCATTCACGGTCAAGGACATCAGGGTTATAGTGTGCAAAATGGGGGTCTGGGGTGTAAAGCGCTATTTAGGAAGGCTGCAGTTCGTCGTTCGCGGCGGATGGACATGCACCCGTTGCGACGGGAGCGACGCGCTCAGAGGCCGCTTACCGGTGACCATCTGGTGGGCGCTGGCACACCGTCTTGGAGGCTGAAAACGCCCGCCTTGCTCCGACTCACATGTTGAATTCCGGCCCGAGGTAAAGCTCCCGCGCCTTCGGATCGTTCGCTAGGAATTCCGCGCTACCCTCCACCAGCACCTCCCCTTTGTGGATGATGTAGCCGCGATCGATCAGCTTGAGCGTCTCGCGCACGTTATGGTCAGTGATGAGAATGCCCAAGCCGCGCTCCTTCAAGCGCCGCACGATCTTCTGCACTTCGTAAACCGCGATGGGATCAATGCCGCTGAAAGGCTCGTCCAGCATTAGAAGCTTGGGACTGGTCACCAGCGCACGGGTGATTTCGAGCCGCCTCTTCTCGCCGCCGCTGAGCATGTAGGCGTAGCTCTTCGCCAGCGGAGTGAGGTCCAGTTCTTCGAGAAGATACTTCAGCCGCAGCTTCCGTTCGGCGCTCTTCATCTTGCACGTCTCGAGGATCGCCAGGATGTTTTGCTCCACCGTCAGCTTCCGGAAAACGCTCGGCTCCTGCGTGAGATAACCCATGCCGAGCCGCGCGCGCTGGTGCATCGGCTTGCGGGTGACCGGCTGATCCAGGAACAGCACCGCGCCTTCATCCGGCTTCACGACACCGACGACCATGTTGAACGTCGTCGTCTTGCCCGCGCCATTCGGACCGAGCAGGCCTACGATCTCGCCGGGCTCAACGGTGATGGAGACGCCGTTCACGACGCGGCGTTTGCGGTAGGCTTTGACGAGTTGTTCAGTGCGAAGGAGAGCCATGGCAGGGGAAGGCGAAGATTATTTCGGCGCGGCGGACTTCGGCTGGCCGGGCACGGTCAGCTTGCGCGTCGGAGCGAAGCCCGGCCGCAGCGCGTTCGTTCCTGAGAATCCACCGCTGACTTCGATTTCCGTCGCCGTCCAGCCCAGGGCGTAGCCGGATGAGGTCAGGCGGTTGAAGACAAAGTTCGTGGAGAAGAAGACGATGTTCGACCGCTCGATCACGACCAGATCGCCGGTCACCACCACGGTTTCGTTGCTCGTGGTATAGACCGCCTTGTCCCCAATGATCGTCGTGCCCTGAGCCATCAGCATCAGATTGGTTTCTGCGATGATGACATCGGGACGGAAGCTGAGGTTGGTGACGCTGCCGCCGGTCGCTGTCTTGCCTGAGGTATTGGTCTGCTGGAGCACCGTCAAAAGCTCGCACTCCATGTAGAGCTCCGACTCGAAGACTTGCACCTTGTCGTGAAACACAATCCGGCCGGACGAAGGCTCAAAATCAGTGCCTCCCTTGTTATCGATGATCAGCTTGCTCGTCGCAGCGGGTTTGGCGGAACGCGGCTCGGCGGCGAAAAAGGACGCCGCCGTCGCCAGCGCGATCAGAAAGAGCAGGATGGTTCTCATGGTGTGATGGGACGGACCAGTTCACGTTGAATGACAGTGCGGACCCTGTTCGAAATGGTCAAAGTGGAATCCGTCATGCGCGCCTGAAAGCCACGGTTGCCCCGGATCCTGATACCGCCGTTCATGCCCACGATGTCGAGCCGCCCGGTGGACCAAGCCACGCGCGCATCCGCATCGAACAAACATTCCGGCGCCACCGCCACGAGATTTGTCCCGCCGCTCATTTCGTAATGTTCGATCCGCATCGCCGTGACCCGAAACACTTTGTTCGACAGATGCTGCCA
The DNA here is from genome assembly GCA_945872975.1 of Pedosphaera parvula Ellin514. Lineage (GTDB taxonomy): Bacteria > Verrucomicrobiota > Verrucomicrobiia > Limisphaerales > JADJPG01 > JADJPG01. The sequence continues at coordinate 11,391 of CAMCCU010000062.1, read as the reverse complement.
TTCATTCCCGAAAAACATTCCCCGCAGACGATTTGTCTGCGACCCGCCGGTCAGCGGGAGTTCGAAATACTCCGGATACTTCGAGCCACTGCCTTTGAACCCGGAACGAAGCTGCCCCAACACCGGCGCCACCAGCAACGTCATCACTCCCACGACCAGCAGAACCACTGGTGCACGGAATCTCGGGCGATGCACGTTGGTCGTCACGCGGAGTATTCCAACACCAATCGCTGCCACTTGTTCTGCGCCTTGAGAATCAGGCCGACCACCTCGCGCACCGCGCCCTGTCCGCCCTCGGCAATCGTCACGTAATCGGCGAGATCCTTCACTTCATCAATCGCGCTCGGGACGCCAATCGCCAGGCCGGCACGCTTCAGCGCGCCCAGGTCCACGACGTCATCGCCCATGTAACAAACGTCATCCCAGTCCAGACCCGATCGCTTCAAGATCGCTTCCACGGCGTCCACCTTGCTGCCCTGGGCCTGATAAAGAAAGTCCACCTTCAACTCATCCGCGCGCTGCTGCGTGGCGGTGGATGGGCGATTGGAAATCCAACCCACCTTGATCCCGCCGCGCTGGAGCAATCGCAGCCCGAGGCCGTCGCGAATGTGAAACTCCTTGAACTCGCGTCCGTCGCCAATGAACACCGTGGCATTGGTCAGGACGCCGTCCACATCGCACAGGAACAATTTCACGCGGGTCATCTTCGCCGCGAGCGCTTTGGGAATGGGGCGGGCCATGGCTTAATTGCGAACCGCGAGCGCGTGCAGTTGCGAAAGGTTCTTTAAGAGCGCGGGCATCTCGGAGAGCGGGATCATGTTGGGCCCGTCGCTCAAGGCTTTCTCCGGATTCGGATGCGTCTCGATGAAGACGCCGTCCGCTCCCGCGACCACCGCGCACCGCGCCAGCACCGGGGCGAACTCCCGCTGGCCGCTCGACTTGTCGCCGCCGCCGCCCGGCAGTTGCACCGAATGCGTCGCGTCGAACACGACGGGAAACCCGGAACGACGCAGGATGGGGATGGATCGCATGTCCGCCACCAGATTGTTGTAGCCGAAGGTCGTGCCGCGCTCAGTGATCATCATCCGCTTCCCACCGAACTCCGACGCTTTCTTCACGACCTGACCCATCTCTGCCGGCGAGAGGAACTGGCCTTTCTTCACGTTCACGATCTTACCGGTCAACACGGCGGCTTCGATCAGATCGGTCTGGCGACAGAGGAACGCCGGGATTTGGAGAATGTCCACGACCTCGCCGGCGATCTCGGCCTGGCTCTCATTGTGAACATCCGTCAGCACCGGCACGCCCACGCGTGAGCGGATGCGGCCCAGAATCTCCAGCCCCGCTTCGAGGCCCACGCCGCGAAAGGATTTGCCCGAGGTGCGGTTGGCCTTGTCGAAGCTCGCCTTGAAAATGTAGGTGATGCCGAGCTTCGCGCAGGTCTTCTTCAGGCTGCGCGCGACGTCGAGGCAAAGCTGCTCGCTCTCGATCGCGCACGGCCCGGCGATGAGAAAGAGCCGCCGCGAGGACTGCAAGGATTTCCAAAGTGACGCGATGGGATCTGACACGCGCAGAGGTGTAGCAGCCGAAGCACGGGGCGTAAAACGCAAAACGTAAACTAGGAAAACACAGTTCAACCAAGGATGCACACGAATGAACACGGATTGGGAATGAGACACGAATTTCACGAATCAGCAGGAAAGCGGAAACTCGAACTCGCGAAATTCGTGTCTTCCTCCTTCTTCTTATCCGTGTTTATCCGTGTCCATCCGTGGTTAGTGAATTCCAACAGCCGCTCGTGTGAGATAAATCGAAGCAGTGGAACTTGAGGGGCGTCAGTGGTCCCCAGAGCGCCCGATTTGGCCGGCCTTTCCGAATCGGCGATTGAATGTAGCCACCAGCTTTCGTAAAGACGCAGATGCACTTTGTCCGCCAACACAAGTTCGCCCTCAGCTTCCTGGCTGTGCTCGCGTTCAGCAGCATCATGGTCATATCGCAACTGGACGCCCGGAAGGACGCGAAAACATCCCGGCATGTGGAACTGCGTGAGGCGATGATCATACTCCAGACCGGCGGCTACACCAACCAGGCCGACAAACTTTATCTAAAGCTCTTTGCCGATCTGGAGAAGCTCTCGAACAAGGAGCTCATCGAGGACTGGCAGCGGACGGTGACCCTCGTTGAGCCCAGTTCGTATCAGCCCTCCAACTCCGTCTGGCGCTACTACTGGACGGTGCGCAAAGCGATGGAACAGCGCTCAGAAAGCATCATCCAGCGCGCGCTGAAGTTGTCGGAAGAGGGGGATTGAACGCGGTTCGCCACAGAGAGCTGAGGTGATATCCCCGTCGGACTAGAACCTGATCATTGCGGAAAACTTTGGATCGCGCTTCCGAGAATCCCAACGGGATTCCGTCACTCAGCCCAGCGGTTGCGAGGCACGAGCTACCCTGGGGAAAATTCGTGGAATTTTCCTTCAACCCCAACGGGGTTGTATCAAAGATGACGATGATCGCGCTGCAACCCCGTTGGGGTTGGAAGACGCTGGCTTGAGTGAACCCAGGGTAGCCTCGCCGACTCGGCAACCGCTGGGCTGAGTGACGGAATCCCGTTGGGATTCGGGAAGGAGAGAGCGATGACTTGTGCCAATGATAAGGGTTTGTATCTGGCTGTCTGCGATGGCGGCGCGTTTTGAAACCTGATACAGCGCGGAGGTTCAGGCTGCATTTCGTTGTTGCCGAAACCACTCATTTGAAGGCGGCAGAAAGAGCAAGGCAACTGCTGCTGGCGAAAGCAACGACTGAAAGGAAAACCATACAATCTCAATTGCAGGGCGAGCTAACAACCGTCGAATCTCCGTCGGTGAAAACACCAAACTCAGAACTGCGATAGCGATCAAGACCAAGCAAAGCCAACGCGCCCAATTCTTGCCGTGAAAAATCACCCACGCCAGAAGTAATCCCCAAGCATAGGTCACCAACGAAACTATTTGCGGGTAGTTAAATGAACCATGCGTTGCCAGCTTGATAATCCCTATTGCGCAGCTAGTCATCAAGAGCATGACAGCGATCTTAACGTGGATGGGCCGAGAAGTGGGGGGATGTGTGTCCATGATGTAACGGTGTCAGCCTACCTAATCGGCGTGCCCCGGCTCGGAATCGTGCTCACCAGATATGCGACGATCGCTTCAATCTGCTTCTCATCCAGCGGACCACCTTCCGCCTTGGTAAAGGCCGGCATCATCGTTCCCGCCCGGCCGTAAACAATCCACCTGCGCCAATGCTCGGCGTCCGTCGGATGATTCAACCGGCGCAGGTCAGGCACGGTCGAGGCGCGATGTTCCGAATCATGGCAGACGCCGCAGACGCCCTTGTAGAGCTGAGCGCCATCCACCACGCCTTTCGCCGGATCGAAGTGGCACGAGACGCATTCCGCCTTCTTGAAGATCGCCTGCCGATCGGCCAGCGCGGTTTGCATGTTCTTCAGCCGATCCGCGTCAGCCATTCCCGGAGCCGACACAGCAGGAGTAATCGTCGTCTTCACCAGGAGCGTCTTGCGGCCGGCCGTGGAATCGACCGTCACCGCCTTGGTCACCACGCCGCTCTTGCCGGCCAGATCCATCTTCACGTCGATGGAGCCATTGGTGCCAGGAGCAATCTGCCACGGTGTCGATGGCAGCTTGGCCACCGTGCAGAAGCAACTGCTCTGCGCGCTGATGATGAAGACCTGCTCCTTGGATGCGTTGGTAAACCAGAACTTGAAGTCAGCGTAACGCTCGCCGGGTTTGCTCGTGTAGTCCTTGGACTCCGCTTCCCAAACGAGCGCGTTGGTGTCTGCGGCGAACGAGGTCGCACGTCCAGCAACCAGCAGCGAGGCGAGCACGACAACGAGAGATGTGAGAGTTTTCATGGAAACATCGTTAGCTTTCTAAATGGATTCAGTTCCGTGTGCGCTGGACTAGGTAAGCACAGCACGCCACGGGCGACAACTAGTAGATCGGGACGATCCCTGCGAAACCTGAGCTCCCCTACTTCACATTCCTGGTCTCGGCAATGATCCGCTGGACCACCGTCATCTGCTCCGCGCTGATGGCCCGACCCTCGTCAACCTTCTGTTCCCGGGTCAGCGAGGTATCATTCAAAATGCGCTGCCGCCGCACTTCATTCGTCTTCATCAACTGATAGATCGGCATGATGGCTCTGGTCGATCCGCCGTATTGCAAAGCCGTTTGCCGCGCCATCCGATAAACCGTGTCCTTGATGACCAGATAGTCCTGATAGCGCTTCGGTCCCAGGGCATCGCGGATGGCGGCATCCCGCAGCGCCACATGACGCTCCCGTTGCTGGGGGCTGAGCGCATCAGGTGTCCCAAACTCCAGTTGCATCTGATGATCCAGCGGATCGGTCGCCCGCAGAATCTTCCGAAACTCATCCGGCGTCGGATCGAAGCCTCGAAGCTCGTCCCGCAGGATGTGGGCGTTCTGAGAATAGCGCAGGAGAAATTCCTCCATCCCCTCGGCATTGAGCACGCGGCGCAGGTCGGCGCGCGTCTGCTCGCGAAGCCTGGCCATCTCGACCGAGTTCGGCGCCTGGCCGTCGTTGAACCGCGCCCAATCCAGACCACCAGAACGATCACGCGACTTCGCACAAATCTCCTGGACGGCATTGTGAACTTCGGGCGGAAGATTGCCGAGCACCGGGCCGGTCAACTGGACATTGCTCCAGAGCATCGCCTCGCCCTTCTCGCTCTCCGCAGCGTCCTCGCCGAGATACTTCGCGATCAAGAGACGCCGCTCCTCCTCCAGGCTGCGCCCCTTTTCCGGAAGGGTGCCGACCGTCGCGGGCTCCAGCTCGGACCGCCACCATTTCATGTCGAGGGCGACTGCTTCCTTGAGGCGCTTCTTCGCGAAGAGCTCGTTGATGTCAGAGAGGACGATGTAGCGAACCTTCTCCTCCGGACAACCCACCGCGCGCAAGCTGTCCAGATATGTCTTGTAGATGTTGTTGGTGGTTGCTTCGTCCGCTTGAAGCTGGTCCCAGCCAATTCGCTTCTGCACGAACACCGGCTGGGGCGATTCAAGATTGGTCAATGCCGGCGCGTTCGACGCGACCATCGTCAACGCGTTCGTGCTGACGTTCGTCGGGACGGAAACAATCTCCGGCGCAGCCATCTTGATGATGACGTTCGTCTTCGGAGCCGGAATCGGGAACGCAGTTGAGACGAAGGCCGGCTGGTTGTTGGACGAGAGAATCAGGTAAACGACGAAGCACGCCGCCAGAGCGACGTTCAAGCCGAGGAACAGGCGGAGCAAATGTTTATCGCGCATACTTCGTTTTGCCTCAGCTCTGGCTCAGGCGTTGTTTCGGCGCGTCGGCCATCATTTCGTGAGCTTCCGCGAGAATCGATGGAATCCGATCTGCGAACGGACTGCGCGCCAGGTGCCGCTGCAAATCCGCCTGCCCGACCTTCGACGCGTTCTCGCCGGGGAACCAGTGGTCCGCCTGGCCGAGCAGGTTGTAACGCATCTTGCCCCAGGCCACGAGGTCGAGCGACTTCGCATAAGTCCAGAGCCGGAGAATCTCCACAATGTTCATCTCGCCCGGAACCTCGACGTACTCAGGCAAGCCCTCGAACCAGCAGCGGCACCAGTCCTCCCCCAGCACCGCCTTCATTTCAGCACGGAGCCGCGCTTCGATGGGAGCAATGACCTCCGCCATGTCGTCGTAATACTCCAGCGCGCGAATGTGCTCGTCGAAATCCGCTGGCCGCGCCGCGCCACAACTGAGCGTGTGAACTTCCGGCCGAGCGAGACAGTAAAGGTCGTTGAACTGCATCGGACTGAGCGGCGCGCACAGTTCGACCAACTTCTTCGGCGGGTCGTAAAGCTTACCGCCCTTGTCGTTTGGGCTAATGATGAACATCCCCATGTCCCGGGCGTGCGCCGCCTCGACGCAGCGCCAGTTCAGATCGTTGACGAAATACCAGTGCAGGTTCACGTAGTCGAACGCATCGCTCTTCACCGCGTCCATGATGATGTCCGGCGTGGCGTGCGTGGAAAAACCGATGTGCCGGGCGCGACCTTCCTTCTGAAGTTTGCGCGCCGCGTCCACGCATCCGCCTTTGCGCAGGGACCAGTCTAACAACTGCCGGTTGTTGATGCCGTGCAGGGAAAGGAGATCGACGTGTTCCAGCCCGAGATACTCCATGGACTTGTCGAACGTCTCCAGGAACTCCTCTGCCGTGGCCATCGGCGCGACCTTGGTTTGCACAATCATCTTGTCGCGCGGCAACGTCGGCAACAGGCGGCCCAACTGCATCTCGGATGAGCCGTAGCCGCGAGCCGTCTCGATGTGATTGATGCCGAGATCCAGGGCGCGACGGATGGTGGCTTCGAGATTGTCCTGATTCTCGGCGGGGATGTCTTGGGGCGGGACATCCTGCCACTTGAACTGGTAGCGCATGCCGCCGCAGGAGATGACCGGCATCGCCAGCTCCGTCCGTCCAAACCGTCGGTATTTCATGGGCGCTGGTTATCGCACGCACCCAGCGGACAGGCAACAGCAGACGCCGACAAGCGCGCGAAAAGGACATTGGCAAGCCTCCTGCAAGCCAGCCATCACCGAAAGACCAAGACGCACCCAACGCGCGCCGTCTTTTCACTCGAACATGCTAAACATTAAGAACACAGCACTCGTGCGGCCCTTCAACCTCCCCTGGCTTCCGTGCTTATTCCTCGCGGTGCTGCTCGCCCTCTCCGCCGCGCTCGCCCACGGCCAACCAGCGACTCCACGCGCCTACGACAACACCATCGCCACCGTCACCAAGATCAGCGCGGAACTTTATCAAGCGCTCGACGCCGGGAAGCAACGCCAGCTCCGAGCCGAGCCGAAGTTTTTGATCGGCCTCAACACGCCTTGCCTCGCCCCAATCATCGACGGTGAAACTCCCGCGAACGCCATCGTCGTGTCCGCCGGCTTCGTCGATTTGCTCAATCACCTCGCGCACGCCAAGGCGCTCGACGAATCTGCGAGCGGCTACTTCGAGCAATACGTTCGCGCCCTGCCCCAGGATGGTTCCACTCCGCTGGCTCCCGTCGGGAAGTCGCTGCCGAACGAAAAGGTGTGGAACTTCGATACCATGAACCATCAGGTCAGCCTCTTTAACCAGATGACCGGCACGCTCCTCGCCATTGAGATGGCGCATCACTATCTCGGACATTCCAAGAAGCACGGCGTTGCTACATCCACGGCTGAGACGCCTGGACCCTTCACGGAGAAGGTCACCGAGAAGGAATGGCGCGAAGCCGTCCTCAAAGGCGCAAGGAACGCGCTCGATTGCGGGCTGGGTGTCGATGGCTTCCGCGCGATTCTTACCGCAGTCGAGAAGCTGCCATCTCGCCCGAAGTGGAGCGCCTACCTCGTTCACCCGAAAGCAGACATCAGCAAGCTCAGCCGCGAGCTGGAGAAGCTGGAAAAGGATTTCTTCCTCGTGGAGAAGTAACCGCCGCCGAACTTCAAAACAAAAGCCGCCCGAGCAAACGCTCCGGCGGCTTTGTCATTCTCATCACCAAAGAAAAAGCGTGGCCATGTGACCACGCTTATGAAAGGGAACACCGAACCGGCCCGGCTTACTTCAAGGACTTCAGCTTGCCGATCCACGCCTCCGGACCGCCGGGCATGTAGCCGACCTGACGCCACACTTCTTTGCCGTCGCCGTTCAGGACCAGAATCGTCGGGAAACCCTCGGCCTTGTATTTCGCCTGGAGCGCTTCATTCGCCTTCTTCAGCGTGTCAGCCTGCTTCTTGCCGGACGGAAAATCGATCTCCACCAGCACCAGCTTCTCTTTGGCGAAAGCGCCAAATTCCTTCGTCATGAACACTTCCTTCTGCAGCTTCTTGCACCAACTGCACCAGTCCGAACCGGTGAAGTTCATGACGACGAGCTTGTTCTCTTTCTTCGCCAGCGCCTGGGCAGCCGGAAAATCCGTGGACCAACTGGATTCCGCCGCAGCGGCATTCAACGTGGCGGCCACCGCGAGGGCGACCAGGGTCATTGCAATCGATTTCATGGGTAGGAGTTTATATTGTGGTTAAATCTATCGGCTAAAACTGGAGTGTTGGACGTCCGCCCGCTCGGTTTCTTCACTCCAAACCAGCGCGCCACGAACGATGGTGGCGACGGCTTTGCCCTTCATCCGCCAGCCGTCAAACGGGCTGTTCTTGGACTTGCTCGCCGAGTCAGCGTTCCGGTAAATCCACTCGCGGTCCGGGTCGAACACGGTCACATCCCCATCCGCTCCGACACTCAAGTTACCTTTCTTCATCCGCAGAATCTTCGCGGGCGCCACCGTGAACTTTGCGATGACATCCGCGAGCGACATCCGCTTCGAGTGATAGAGCTGCATCAAGCTCAACGAGAGTTCCGTCTCCAGTCCGGTGATGCCGAACGGCGCGTAATCGAACTCCACTTCCTTCTCGTAATCGCAATGTGGCGCGTGGTCGCTGCACAGCACTTCAATCGTGCCATCCACCAGACCCTCGATGATCGCCTCCCGATCCTTCGCCGAACGCAGCGGCGGGTTCATTTTGAAATTCGTGTCGTAGACCGGCCAAACCGGAAGATCCTTGGTGGACGTTCCGGCGTTGAAAACGCCTTTGCCGTCCTGCGCCCAGAACTTCTCGCTCCCGGCAATCGCCGCATCCGTCAGCGTGAAATGATGCGGGCAAGCCTCGCCCGAAATGGTCACGCCACGCTTCTTGGCCGCACGAAGCAATTCCACGCTTCGGGCCGAGCTCAAGTGCTGGCAATGCACATGCGCGCCGGTCAATTCCGCGAGCAAAATGTTGCGCGCCACGATCATGTCCTCGCCCGCCGCCGGCCATCCGCGCAATCCCAGCGACGCGCTCCAAAAGCCCTCGTGCATCACGCCGTCGCTCACCAGCGAGTAGTCCTGACAGTGGTCCATCACTGGGAGGTCGAACATTTTCGCGTATTCGAGCGCACGGCGCATGAGGTCGTTGTTCTGTATGCAATGCCCATCGTCCGTGATCGCGACCACGCCCGCCTGCTTCAACGAACCGATCGGTGCCAGCTCCTCGCCCGCGATGCCCTTGGTGATCGCGCCCGTCAGGAAGACATTCACCACCCCGTCGCGCTCCGACTTGTCGTGAATCAACGCCACCGTGCCGGCGTTGTCGATGGAGGGCGACGTGTTCGGCATGCAGACGACGGAAGTAAACCCGCCGCGCGCCGCCGCCTTGGTTCCGGTGGCGATGGTTTCCTTGGCCGACTGACCGGGCTCGCGCAGGTGAACATGCAGGTCGATCAGGCCCGGACAAACCACCATGCCGGAGACATCGCGCCGGACCACTTCCGCGCCCGCCTGACGTCCGGCATCCGCACCCACGGCGGCGATTTTGCCATCGCAAATCAAGACATCGGCCATCGCATCAAAGTGGTTGGCTGGGTCGATGACGCGTCCGCCGGTTAGGAGCAAGGAACTCATGCGGGACGGAGCCTACACGGACGCGAATTGACAAGGCAAGAGTGCTCGATATAGTCCACCTGCAGCTGCGGGCGTAGCTCAATGGTAGAGTTCCAGTCTTCCAAACTGGCCACGCGGGTTCGATTCCCGCCGCCCGCTCCACTTCACAGAAATTTCCCTCCACCCTAACGCGCCAGCCGTGACTTTTCATTTGCCCAAGCTCCTGCTCTGCCCGACTCTTTCAAAACCATGAACCGTCGCCTCGCCTGGCTATATTGCCTCGTCGCTCTGTGGAGTCTCGACGTGGCGTCGCTTATTGGCGCGGACCTTTCCACCGCGACCAATACCAGCGCCATCTCAGCCCAGGACTTTGCCAAGCAGCAGCAGATCAAAGCCACGACCAAGCGCGTCGGAGATCAGCTGGAGGGCGTCATTGGCGAGTTCGACCGCAACGGCATCACCGGCGAAGACGTGAAGGTGCTGCGCGCGATTCGCGGCGTGCTAGATCGGTTGTCCGAAAAGGAAATGGCGACCGTGCTCGAGTTCCTCCAGCAATCCCGCACCGCGAGCGATTCCACCGTGGCCAACCGAAGCGCGACGGAAGCGTACGCCGGACAAAAGACCATCGTCGTCCAGCTCCAGCAGCTCGTGCTCGAGTATCAACGGCAGCAGGCGCTCTACGAAATTTCGCTCCGTCTCAAGGAACTCGCCACGCGCCAGACCGCGAACATGTGGCAGGGCGTCGCGCTCGCCAAGGCCACCGAAAACAAGACCAGCTTCGGCGCGTTCGACGAAAACCAGCGCATCAGCCTTCGCTACCAGCAGTCCGAGCAGAATCCGCTCAAGGACGAGACCGCCGCCATCCTCGGCCGGCTCGAACGGCTCGCGAAAGAAATCACCGACGGCTCTGCGGCAGACCGCGCCAAGGCTGCCGTTCAACAGGCGAAAGAAGGCGGACTGAGCAGCGCGCTGGTCTCAGCGGCGGATGAATTGAAGGAGGAAAAACTGAAAATCCTCTCCGCCATCGGCAACGAGAAGAAGGCCCGCGATCAGATGCGCGAAGTGGCGCGCTTGCTCATCCTTTCACAGGACACGGTGGACTCATTGAAGCAGGCCATTCTCGAACTCGACCGCGCCATCGATTCCCAAAAAGGTCTCGCCACCGAAACCGCCAAGACCCGCAAGAGCGATGAAGCCGACAAGCGCGCGACCGATCAGGCTGCGGTGGTGGACGACACGGATCTCATCCGCCGCGACATCGACACGCTCGCGCCCATCGCCTCCGAGTATTTGCGTGCGGCCACGGACAAGATGCAGGAGTCCCGCGCCAGCCTCAGCGCCAACGACGACGTCAAGAAGCGCGTGCTCGACGCTGCCCCGAAACAAGAGGAAGCCATCACGCAAATGCAGAGCGCACGGCGCGCCTTGGAGGAACAGCTCGCCAAAGCCGAGGAAGTCAAAGAGAAGCCTGAGAACACGCTGGCGGCGCTCCGCGAATTGCAGGAGAAGGTTCGCGAATTGATCCAGAAACAGGAGGCCAACAAGCAGGAGACCGCTGCCGCCGACCGCAAGCAACTTCCCACCAAAGCGCCCAAGCAAGGCGAGTTGAAAGATACGGCGCAGGAGCTTCAGGCGCGCGCGTCCAGTCCTTCGCCTGAAGCCGCGCAATCGATTGGCGAGGCGTCCGGTCAGATGCAGAAGTCCCAGAACTCTCTCGCGCAGGAACAGAACAACGCGCCCGCCCAGCAGGCCGCCGTCGACGCCTTGCAACGCGCCGAGCAACAGCTCGCGCAGGACATCGCCGCGCTGGAGCAGGCCGAGAAAGACCTCGCGCAGATCGAGGAGATGCTTAAACGCCTCGTCGCGATCATCGAAGAGCAACAAGGCGTTCAGTTCGTGACGACGCAGCA
>CAMCCU010000061.1 GCA_945872975.1 Pedosphaera parvula Ellin514 | reverse complement strand
AGGAGCTGGCTTGACCCTGCTCGCCTCCGGCCTGCTCTTCGTGCAAATCCGGGCGCGGGAAGCGCAGGCGCGGGTAATGGAGGCGCTGCACGCCGCGAACTCGGAGCTGCTGCTCGCCTATCGCGAACGGGAGAGTCTCTCGCGCGATCTGCACGACGGGAGCATCCAGAATTTCTACGCGCTCGGGCTGCATCTCCAGCGAGTGCAGGCGTTGTTCGATGGACATCCCAAGCAGGCACAATCCGAGCTGAAGGAAAGCGTGGCGATGCTGGATCATTCCATCGAGGGCTTGCGCCAGTTCATCGTCACGTCCGGCATCGATAACTTGAAGGCGCACACGTTGACCACCGTGATCGAGGCGCTGGTCATGCGGTCGCGCCGCACGACGGAAACGGAGTTCGACCTGCGACTGGATGCCGCCACCGACACGCTCTCGCCACAAGCCGGAGTGCAGTTGATCAACATCGTGCGCGAAGGCGTCTCGAACGCGCTGCGTCATGCGAATGCGACACGGATTACGATCAGCCTGGAACGCATCCCGCAGACGGAAGGCCAGGCAGGGCGCTGGAATCTACAAGTCACCGACGATGGCGGTGGGTTCGACGTGAAACGCGTGAAAGGCCACGGGAGCGGGTTGCGGAACCTGGCTTCGCGCGCGGCGGAGCTGGGCGGGAAGTGTTACATCCAGTCGGCACCGGGAACGGGCACCCGGGTGACGGTTGGGTTTTCTCAAGACGGCCAGACCTCATGAACCCGAATCCTTCAAACGTGGAGCAGAAGAAAGTGCGCGTGCTCATCGCCGATGATCATCAGATCGTGCGCATGGGGTTGCGATCGCTGCTCGATCTCCATCCGCAAATCGAAGTGGTGGGCGAGGCGGGAACGGGCCACGAAGCGCTGGCGCAGGCCGCCAGCACCCACCCGGACGTGGTGCTGCTGGACCTGCGGATGCCGGAGCTCGACGGGCTGGAAGTCTGCCGCCGGCTCAAGGCCCAGCCATCATCGCCGGCGGTGTTGTTCCTCACGTCCTTCGCGGATGATCAGACGATACTCGCGGCGATCGAGGTGGGCGCGGATGGTTACATGCTGAAATCGCTGGCCGGGCAGAACATTCCCGCCGCCGTCATTACGGCGGCCGCTGGAGGAACCGCGATGGATCCGGCGGTGACGCGGCAGATCCTCGATGCGGTTAAAAAATCGAAACCAGGAGAACACAGGCCGGAACAAGCCGATCGGATGCACGCGCTCGCCCCGCAGGAAATGCGCGTCCTGGAACACCTCGCCTCCGGTCGCAGCAACAAACAGATCGCGCAGGAGTTACAATTGAGCGAGGGGACGGTGCGGAATTACCTCAGCGCGGTCTTTGCAAAACTCAAGGTGGAGAGTCGGGTGGCAGCGGCATTGATTTACACCGCGTCGCGAGGTAGGTGATTTTTGATGTTCAAAAAGGGACGCTGCTGGCGGGTGTTGGGGGTAAAGCCTGCGGCTGGTGTCTTGTCCCTGCATCGCGAGGCGATTGCCTCCCTGGTTGGTAACCAACTGGGGTTTCCCCACGGGAAACTGGCGCGCGATGTTCCCTTCCGCGCCGAATTGCGACATCTCCTTTGCTTCGCGCGAAGTCTCCCCTAGGCTTCCGGAATAATTTTAGCGAACGATTCGCACTCTATGGGAAAGGAATTCATTCGGATCGGCGGCGCGCGGCAGCACAACTTGAAGAATCTTACACTCGAGATTCCGCGCGACAAGCTGGTGGTCATCACCGGGCTCTCGGGCTCGGGCAAGTCCTCGCTCGCGTTCGACACCATCTACGCCGAGGGCCAGCGCAAATACGTGGAGAGCCTCTCCGCCTACGCCCGGCAGTTCCTCGATCAGATGCAGAAGCCGGACGTGGATTACATCGAGGGATTGTCCCCCGCCATCGCCATCGAGCAACGCAGCTCGGGCATGAATCCGCGTTCGACCGTCGCGACGACGACAGAGATTTACGATTACCTGCGCCTGCTCTACGCGAACGTCGGCCAGCCGCATTGTCCGGAGACCGGCGTGCCCATCGTGCCGCAGACCACGAGCGACATCGTGGACAAGGTCCTCGCGCTGCCGCCGAAGACGCGCGTGATGCTGCTCGCGCCGGTCATCCAGGATCAGAAGGGCGAGTTTCGTGACGTGGTGGAACGCCTGGCCCGCGAGGGTTTCGTGCGTGCGCGCGTGGATGGCGAGATGGTCGAACTAGCTGCGAACACCCGCGTGAAGCTTGATCCGAAGACGAAGCACAGCATCGACGTGATTGTGGATCGGCTGGTCATCGATGACAAAATTCGCGTCCGTCTCAGCGACTCGATTGAGACGTCGTTGAAGTGGGGCGATGGTCGTTTGCTCGTGCTGCATCAGCCTCCCGAAGCCGCCTCGACCTCGAATTGGACTGAGGTTCTGCACTCGAACCGCAACTACAGCCCCGGCACGGGCAAGAGCTTCGAGACGCTGACACCGAAACATTTTTCCTTCAACGCGCCGAGCGGTGCGTGTCCGGTCTGTCATGGGCTGGGTCAGAAGATGGTCTTCGACGAGGCGCTCGTGGTGCCGGACGCCGAGCGGTCGCTCGACGGCGGCGCTGTCCTGCCGTGGCGGCGCGGCGGCAAGCGGATGGTCGTTTACTACAAGAGCCTGCTGCGCGGAATAGCGTCGCACTACAAAGTCAGCCTCGAAGAGCCCTTCAAGAATTTGCCGGAAGAGTTCCGAAAGAAACTGCTGCACGGCACGGGCGAGGAGGAGATCGAGTTCAACATCTGGCGCGCGGGCAAGATGAGCAAGTCCAGCAAGCCCTTCGAAGGCGTGCTGCCGAACATGGCGCGGCTCTATGAAGAGAGCGAAAGCGAGTTCACGCGGAACCGGCTCAAGGCGTTCATGAACCCGCAGCACTGCGACGCGTGCGGCGGCAAGCGGCTGAAGGCGGAGATTCTCGCGGTGACGTTGGAGAGCAGTTCCGAGTTGCGAGTTGCGAGTTCCGAGTTGGGAACAGCGCAGAAGAGCTCGAAACGCGAAACACGAAATACGAAACGGGCCGTGATCCCCGGTCTCTCCATCATGGATGTCTGCGGGCTTTCCGTGGATCAGGCGGATGAGTTCTTCGCGAACCTCAAGCTCACCGAGTTTCAGAAGAAGATTGGCGTCGAGCCGGTGCGGGAAATTCGCTCGAGGCTCGGCTTCTTGAAGAACGTCGGGCTCGGCTATCTCACCCTGAATCGCGAGAGCGGCACGTTGAGCGGCGGCGAAGCGCAACGCATCCGGCTCGCGACACAAATTGGCGCGGGACTGGTCGGCGTGCTTTACATCCTCGACGAGCCAAGCATCGGCCTGCATCAGCGCGATAACGATCGCTTGCTCGCGACGCTCCGGCATCTGCGCGACATCGGGAACTCCGTGCTCGTCGTCGAGCATGACGAGGACACGATGCGCCAGGCGGATTACCTCATGGACCTCGGCCCCGGTGCGGGCGTGCGTGGCGGCGAACTGGTGGCGGCGGGAACGTTCGAGGAAGTGCTGAAAAATCCTCATTCGCTCACGGCGAAATATCTGACGGGCGAGCTTTCGATCCCTATCCCGAAGAAACGCATCCGGCCCTCGCCCGACAAGGGCTGGATCGAGGTCGTGGGCGCGACGGAGAACAATCTGCGGGACATCGACGTGAAGATTCCGCTCGGCACGCTGACCTGTGTGACGGGCGTCAGCGGTTCCGGCAAGAGCACGCTGGTCGTGGACATTCTTCAGCGTGCGATGTTCCGACATTGGTTCGGATCGAAGGAACGTCCGGGCGCGCATCGGGAGATTCGCGGCAAGGAGATGCTCGATAAGATCATCGTCATCGACCAGACGCCGATCGGCCGCACGCCGCGCAGCAACCCAGCGACCTACACCGGCATTTTTAATGTCATCCGCGATCTCTTCTCGCGGCTGCCAGCGGCGAAGGTGCGCGGTTACAATGCCGGCCGGTTCAGCTTCAACGTGAAGGGCGGTCGCTGCGAGAAGTGCCAGGGCGACGGGTTGCTGAAGATCGAGATGCATTTTCTCCCGCCGGTCTATGTGACCTGCGAAGCGTGTGCCGGGAAGCGTTACAATCGCGAGACGCTGGAGATCAATTTCAAGGGGATGAACATCGCCGACGTGCTCGACATGACGGTGGATGAAGCGGTGAACTTCTTCCGCACCGTCCCGTTGATTTATGATCCGTGCCTCACGCTGGCGGAGGTGGGGCTTGGCTACATCCGGCTTGGCCAGTCCGCGACGACGCTCTCTGGCGGCGAGGCGCAGCGACTCAAGCTCGCCGCTGAGCTCTCACGCAAGCAGACGGGCCGCACGCTCTACATTCTCGACGAGCCGACGACCGGCTTGCACTTCGGCGACGTGGAGAAGCTGCTCGAAGTCCTCTTCAAACTCCGCGCGCCGGGGAACACGCTGGTCGTCATCGAGCATAATCTCGACGTGATCAAGACGGCGGATTGGGTGATCGATCTCGGTCCGGAAGGCGGCAGTGGCGGCGGCCAGATCATTGCGGAAGGGCCGCCGGAGTTCGTCGCCAAATGTGCGGAGAGTCACACGGGCCATTTTTTGCATCGAATCCTGTTCGGGACTGCGCGATAACCACGCCCGCGATGAACAAAGCTTTCCAACAGCCGGAGCGCCAAACTCCGATTCGGCGCGGTCATGATGCGTGGCCGGGCCGGTTCGGAGACCGGTGCTCCGTGACTGTGTTTCTCCCACGGATGCTTGGCTTCGCGCTCGTGATCCTTTGTCTTGCCCCGTGCCTGCCTGCCTCAGCGCAGGAGAATGCCGAGAGCCGGGCCTTCAAGACTGCGGCGCGCTGGTTCCAGACCGGGGTTTACGCCACCGCCGAGCGCGAGCTGCATCAGTTCGCGATCAAGTTTCCGCAGTCACCGATGCTGGCGGAAGCGGTGTTGTTGCAAGCCCGGGCGGCCATCGCCCAGACCAATCTTTCGCGGGCGATTCTAATTCTCGAGGCCGGCATCGCGAAGGCCGGCCTGCTGACGGACCAATATCGCTATCGCCTCGCGGAGGCTCAGTTGTCGAGCGGAGCGTTCGCCGCCGCCGCAGACTCTTACGCGCTCGTCCTCCGGCAATTCCCCAACTCAGGGCTTTTGCTCGAATCGTCGTACGGCGAAGCCTTGGCGCGGTTCAAACTGCGTGACTATGCGAAGGTCACCATGCTCCTGCAGGATCCCAACGGCGCGTTTCAACAGGCGAGCAAGGTGCGGACGAGTGACCGGTTTTCGATCAGTGGCGTGCTGTTGCTGGCGGAAGCGTTGTTCGAGCAGCGACAGTTCGCGAGCGCCGCGGACACGGTGAAGCTCCTGGCGGAAAGCCCGCTGAGGCCGGATTACCCCGAGTATGATTGGGACCGGCAACATCTCCTCTGCCGCATCAAGATCGCCACGCAGAAGTTGCCCGAAGCTCTGGTGCAGAGCAGTAATCTCGTCTCGTCCGCCGTCACGACAGGGAATCGCGGATTGATCGCGGATTCCGTCGCGATGCAGGCCGGAGTGCTGAGGCAGCTCGATCGCATCGAAGAGTCGATTCAGGCTTATACAAACAACCTCGCGGCGACGGTGCCCGATGACCGGCGCCGGCTCGCGTTGCTGAACATCATCGAGCTCAAGCTCGCCCAGGACAAGTCTTCGGAAGCGGGGCAGTTGCTGGAGGATTTTCTCGCCCGCAGGCCGGAGGATGCCGCGTCGGATGTCGCCCTAATCACTTCGGGCGAATTGCAGATGCGCCTGCATTTTACCGAGAGCGTGGCAGTCACCACCAATGGACTCGCGAATGTCCCCACGACGAATCGTCTTCAGCTCGCGCTGGCGCAGTTCCAGAAAGTGGGGACGAACAGCGCGCTGCTCGGCAAGGCGGCGCTGAACCGTGGCTGGTGTCTCTGGCTCGACAACAAGATCGCTGACAGCATTCCGGCATTCCGGACCGCGACAGAGCAATTGCCCTTCTCCGAGGATCTGGCCGTCGCCAGATTCAAGCTCGCAGACGGTCTCTATGCCCAGGGCGATTACACCAACGCGCTGGTCCACTACAAATCGCTGACCAACGATTTCGCCGGCGTGCCGCGCGTGCGGGATTCGTTGTTCGACCAGGCGCTTCATCAAATCGTCCGGGCCAACATTCAAATGGGCGATGTCAGCGCGGCTTCGAGCGCGATGAGTCAGTTGCTGGAGATTTATCCGAGGAGCGTCTTCAGCGAGCGAAGCATGTGGCTGGTGGGGCAGGATTTGATCGAAGCACGGCAGCCGTCCCGCGCGCGGGTGGTGTTCGGCGAGTATGTGAAGCGCTTCCCAGACCGGCCGCTTCTGCCGAAGATCGAGCTCGCCATCGCGCGGACCTATTTCCATGAAGGCAACTACCCCAGTGCGATCAGCGGCTACGAAGACTGGCTGGCGCGCTACGCGACCAACGAGCTGCGCGTGCGGGCCGAGTTTAACCGCGCGTGGTCGAACGCGAAGGCAGGTCAGGTCACGAACGCCTTCCTCCTGTTCACCAATTTCGTCGCGCAGTTTCCGACCAACGAGCTGGCGCGCGATGCCCAGTTTTGGATCGCCGAGGAATTTTATCGCCAGGGCAATTACACCGAGGCGCAGCGCGGCTACCAGCTCATCGCGGAGAGCACCAACTGGGTGCGCAGCACGCTGACCTTTCAGGCGCGGATGATGGCGGGTCGCGCGGCGTTTGCGGCGCAGTTGTGGAAGGACGCGAGCCTTCATTTTGTCCGGCTGATCGATGACGGCGAGAATTGTCCGGTCGAGATTCTGGCGGAGGCCTACTACGCGCTCGGCGATACGATTATTCGCGACGACGCCTCGCTCCGGCAGGATTCACCCGCCGCAGGTCCGCTCGAGAAATTCCGCGAAGGCAGGAAGGCGTTTGTGCGAATCACCGAGTTCTCGCTCTTCGCCACGAACCGGCTCGTGGCTCATCTCATCCCGCTGGCGTGGGGCCGCATCGGCGACTGCTGCCTGCAGCTTGCCAGCGAGGATCCCAAGCAATACGACACCGCCACCAATGCCTACCATCTCGCGATGGTGCATCCGGCGGCCGACATCTCCACGCGCAGCCTCGCCGAGTTTGGTCTCGCGCACGCGCTCGAGCTTCAAGGGTTTGATAAAGACAAGGCGCCCGAGGCGCGGACGGCCTTGCTCAAGCTGGCGTTCGATCGCTATTTCAACATCGTGATTGGCGGGAACCTCAGCGGCAAGGCCCAGTCTGATCCGGTGTGGGTGGAGAAGGCCGGCTTCGCGGCGGCACGACTGGCGGAAGCCCAGAATCAATGGACGCTCGCCATCAACGTTTACAAGTCCATGCACGAGGTCCTTCCGCCGCTCCGTCCCCGTCTCGACGAGAAGATCAACAAGGCTTCGGAGCAGTTGCGTGGCGAGAAGAAGTGACGTCGTGGTTCAGTTCCCGGGTTCTTTCTGTCAACGGCGGCCCACGCCAAACTGATCTCCCATCGCTACAACCTTGCCGTTGCGAAAGTGAACTTCGATGAACTTGGAGCTGCTCACCAATTGACCGTTCTCGTCCTTGAACGTCGCCGCGATCTTGCGAGTTTTTGCGTCGATGATGTCCGGCGTGTGACACCACGCATGGCGACCATCGAGGCTGAAGGTAATCCAACCGTGACCGCCGACGCTTAGGTCAACATGACCGGATTGTTTGGGTGGCGTCTGCGTGGCGTCGAAGATGAAGAGCTTCTTCCCATCCTGATCGCTGATCCAGAGTTCCTTCTCATCCGGTGTCAGGCCGGCGCCGTGCGTCCGGTGTGCAATGGGTTGACCATTCCCGGGATCGGCTGCCATCACGCGATGGAGCATCTTGCCTTTTCGGAGATCGAGCACGTCAAAGCCGACGTGCTGGCCGAGGCAGATGTAAGCGGAGCGGTTGCGGCTATCGACTGTGAACGGGAAGACGCCGCGCTCGCCGACGCCTTCGAATCGTTTCACCAGCGAATCGTCCTTGGCGCGATAGACCCAGAAGTTTGTCTCTGTGCCGAGATAGACAAACTTCCCGTCGAGGCTCGCGATGCTGTTGTGCGCCTGAGGTCCCGACGGCAACCGGTTGAGCACTTCGCCGTTCGCGGGATTGAGGACGAGCATCCCGCTGTTCGTGCCGCGCCACCACCAACCAGTCGGCGCGTAGAGCTTTTTCCCATCGGGCGTGACGCACGCACGATCGACGCCCGCTTCGAGCTGGCGTTCCCAGAGAACTTTCTCCGTCTCGAGGTCGAAGGCACCGAGGATTCGGCTCGTGCTGGAGTAATAGACCGCATGATTCTTCAGGCTGCCGCAGAAGCCGCGCAGACCTTCCTTGAACGGAATATCAATGCGCCGGACGAAGCGATGCCCATCGTCGATGTCGAAGACGAGAATGCCTTTGCCTGACCCGCCGCTTTGCGCGCCGTCCGGCGTGCTCATGTAGAGGTAACGCTTCAGCCCGGTGTCGGCGGCGTGAAGTGACGACAGGGAAAGCGCAGTGAGGAGGAAGAGAAGCGGCTTGAGCATGGGGGAGCTTAAACTCACTACGACATGAAGCGTCAATAGCCGAGCCAAACGAATTGGCATCACTAGTCGCGCTTCGTGGTTACTGAAGTGTCTTAGGCTTTCTGCGCTTCCTTGGCCCAGGCGTCCTTGAGCGTGATGGTGCGGTTGAAGATGGGTTTGCCAGGCGCACTGTCTTTATCGAGCGCGAAGTAGGCGAGGCGCTCGAACTGGTAGCGCGCATCAGGGGTCGCGTCGCGCAGGGAGGGTTCGCACTTGGCGGTGATCACCTCGAGGCTGTGCGGGTTGAGCACGGTCTTGAAGTCGCGTCCGTCCTTCTCCGGTTCAGCCTCGGTGAAGAGCCGGTCGTAGAGGCGGACTTCGGCATCGATGGCGTGCGCGGCGCTGGCCCAGTGAATGGTTCCTTTGACCTTGCGGGCGGATGTCGCTCCGCCCGTCTTGCTGTCGAGGTCGGCGGTGCAGCGGAGTTCCGTGATGTTGCCGGCGGCGTCCTTCACGACTTCCTCGCACTTGATGATGTAGGCGTACTTCAGACGCACTTCGCCGCCGGGTTTCAGGCGAAAGAATTTCGGCGGCGGCACTTCGGCGAAGTCCTCGCGTTCGATCCACAGCTCGCGCGTGAAGGGAATCTGGCGCGTGCCGCCGGCTTCGTCCTGCGGATTGTTGATGGCGCTGAGCTGCTCGGTCTGGCCCTCGGGATAGTTCGTGAGCACGACCTTGATCGGGCGCAGCACGGCGAGGCGGCGCTGTGCGCGGGCGTTCAAGTCTTCGCGGATGGCGTGTTCCAGCACGGCGACATCGGTGACGCCGTTGTATTTCGTGATCCCGATGTGGTAGGCGAAGGCGCGCAAGGCCTCCGGCGTGACGCCGCGCCGACGGATGCCGCTGATCGTCGGCAGGCGCGGATCGTCCCAGCCGGTGACGAGCTTCTCGGTGACGAGCTCCATGAGCTTGCGCTTGCTCATGATGGTGTAGCTGAGGCTGAGGCGCGCGAATTCGTACTGGTGCGGAAGGGTGCGGGGAAGGTCGAGCGACGCGAGAATCCAGTCGTAGAGCGGGCGATGCACTTCGAACTCCAGCGTGCAGATGCTGTGCGTGATGCCTTCGAGGTAATCGCTCAGGCAATGGGCGAAATCGTACATCGGGTAGATGCACCACTTCGCGCCGGTGTGATGATGCTCCGCGTGACGGATGCGGTAGAGCAGGGGATCGCGCAGCCAGATGTTCGGCGCGGCGACATCGATCCTGGCGCGGAGCACGCATTTGCCGTCGGGGAATTCGCCGGCCTTCATGCGCGTGAAGAGGTCGAGGTTCTCCTCGACGCTGCGATTGCGGAACGGGCTTTCCTTCGCGTTGCGGCGGTAGTCGTCGGTTTGGTCGGGCGTCATGTCGCAGACGAACGCCTTGCCCTTCTTGATGAGCATGATGGCAAACTCGTAAATCTGATCGAAGTAATCGCTGGCGAAGAAGGGTTCGCTCGCAGCCTTCAATCCGAGATGCTTGTCTGCCCAGCCGGCGATGAGCCAGCTCACGTCGGCCTGGATGGATTCGACGTACTCGATGTCTTCCTTCGTCGGGTTCGTGTCGTCCATGCGCAGGTTGCAGACGCCGCCGAACTCGCGCGCGATGCCGAAGTTCAGGCAGATGCTCTTGGCGTGGCCGATGTGGAGATAGCCGTTGGGCTCTGGCGGAAAGCGGGTGTGTATCTGCGGGTAACGCGCCTCGGCGACATGCTGCGCGACGATCTCGCGGATGAAGTCGGACGGTGCAGGTGCGGCGGCGTTGTTCGCGGTGTCAGTGTTCGGCGTGCTCATGTTTGTTGCGGCGGAAATAGTAACAAACGTGGCCGGAGGTGAATAGAAGGAAGATTCCCGGCGGACGAGTAGCCCGTGCCACTCGGAACCTGCTGCATGGATTCAGCCTGGACTGATTCTCGGAAATCATTTCCGTAGGTAGGGCCTGCCGCGCTGCGGCGGCCCCGTCCGCGAAGCAGCGGACGGAAGTCCACAAGCTCCGACGCGTACGGACCTGTTCACCGTGCGCCGCTCCAATCGAGGTTGGTTTCGTGGCAGGAAAAAGTTTATGGTTTCGGCGCGTTGGAACGTCTGATTTCGACTGCGTACATGAGACGACCTTTGTTTTGCCAATTTGTGCCAGTGACGTTGCTGACGGCGTCGCTGGTGATGTCCACGGCTCTGGCGCGTGCTCAGGAGAAGATCACCTTCGCGGATCACGTTCTGCCGCTGGTGGAGCAGCATTGCGCGAAGTGTCATAACCCGGACAAGAAAAAGGGTGACCTGGATCTCACGTCGCATGTGGGGGTGCTGAAGGGCGGGGGAACAGGGCCGGTGGTGGTGTCGGGCAATGTGGATTCGAGCAAGCTCATCAAATCCCTGACGCACGCGGAGGAGCCGAACATGCCGCCGAACAAGCCGCCCTTGCCGGAGAAGGAGCTGGCGGTGTTCAGGAAATGGATCGCGGGCGGCCTGCTGGAAACGTCGGGATCAAAGGCGCTTGTCGCGGCAAAGCCTTCCATCGATCTCACGCTGAAGGTTTCCAGCCTCGGGAAGCCGGACGGTCCGCCGCCGATGCCGAAGGAGATGTCCATCGAGCCGGTGGTTCATGCGAAGCGCGCGTATGCCGTGAACGGGCTCGCGGCCAGTCCGTGGGCGCCGCTCTTGGCCATCGCGGGGCAGAAGCAGGTTCTCCTCTACAACACCACGAATCTGGATCTGCTCGGCATCCTTCCGTTCAACGAAGGCCAGCCGTGGGAGGTGAAGTTTTCGCAATCGGGCAAACTGCTGCTGGCGGCGGGTGGGCACGGCGCGAAGTCTGGCAGTGTGACGTTATGGAACGTGGAGAGCGGCGAGCGCATTGCCACCATCGGCAAGGAGTATGATGTGGTTCTCACGGCGGACATCAGCCCGGATCAGGCGCGCGTCGCGCTCGGTGGACCGGATCGGCTTGTGAAGATCTTTTCCACGAGGACGGGCGAAGTGGAGCACAAGATCAAGAAGCACACGGACTGGGTGACGGCGCTCGCCTTCAGCCCGAATGGCGAGATGCTGGCTAGCGGCGACCGCAACGGTGGGCTCACGGTGTGGGACGCGGACAGCGGGCAGGAGTTGTTCACGACGGCGGGTCACAAGAGCGCGGTGACGTCCGTGAGCTGGCGGACGGACTCGAAGCTGGTCGCGTCGTCGAGCGAGGATGGTACGGTGAAGCTCTGGGAATCGAGCGAGGGCAAGCAGTCGAAGACGTGGAACGCGCACGGCAGCGGCGTGCTGTGCGTCGCGTATTCGCGGGACGGGAGGTTCGTCACCTGTGGTCGCGATGGCACGGTGGCGATGTGGAGCGCAGACGGGACGAAGCTGAAGTCGCTGGACTTCGCCGGCGAGGTGGCGCTGCGCTGCGCGTGGTCGGACGATCAGGCAAGGGTGATGGCGGGTGATTACGCGGGGAATGTTTTTGTGTGGGATGCGAAGTCGGGGAAGAAGCTCGGTTCGTTGGACGCGAATCCGAAGCTGCTGTCCGAGCGAGTCGCCGACGTACTGTCGCGCATCGCCGAGATTCAAGCGCGTGGCGACAAGCCTTCGCCATTGCTATCGGATGCTTCGCGGCAACTGGCCGGAGCGGAGTCGGCGGTGGGCAAAGCACGGGCGGACGCGGACAAGGCGCAGATTGAGTTTAACCGGGGCGCAGCAGAGGTGGTGCGGTTGAAGGAGCTCGCTGCGAAGCCGGGTCCGCCAGCGGACGTTGAGGCGCAATTGGCCGCCGCTCGTGTGGCGCGAGAGAAAGCCCGCACGTGGCGAGTAGAGGCAACGAACTCCGTCGAGACATTGGTGCTGAAGCTGTCGGGGACCAAGACGAAGTTTGAGGAGTTGAAGAAGGCGCAGGATTCGGGGGCGGAGCTTGCGCTGGCGCAGGCCGAGTTGGAGAAGCTGAAGCGCGCGCAGGCGATGGCGCAGAAATTGGCTCCGCGACAGCAAACGAAGCGGTAAGCCGGAGGTTGTTCCAGCGTTCAGGGGAATTGCAAAGTGGAACCGCGCTCCTATGCTGAGGGCGTAATGAAGAAAGCGCCAGCCACTCGACCTGCCAGCTCACCAGCGCCCCATTGTCTGGTGCAGACGGTGGCGGAGGCGTTCACGGAAGAGCCGGCGTTGGAGGCGGTGAAGTTCAATCGCGCTCAACATTCCATCTCGGTGGCCACGCTCGGCAGGACGGACAGCGCCGAGATTGAGAAGGTCATCACGGAGCGCATCGGGCAGATCGAGCAGGATGAAACCGGCGCTCGTTGCAAGCTGCTTGATGGCGCACCGGATTGCTCCACCTGTTCCATTGCCACGCCGGCGGATGTGGGTCGCAGCCTGACCGTTCAGCACGACGCCGACGCCACGACCATCGCCCGGGTGACGTGTCCGACCGCGCCGAAGTTCTGGCGCTGGCGGGATTTGCCTTGGCCGAAGATCGTGCCGCGCGCGGTCACGCTGCCGGATGAAGATGACGAACATGAGCACGAGTGGAAGCTGCAGTTGGTGGCGGCGATTCTGTGCGGCGCATTCGGGTTGTTAGCGTGGCTGTCGGGCGAGGCGAAGTTTGCGCTGCCGCTCTACATCCTCGCCTATGTCTCGGGTGCGTGGTTCACGGTCCATGAGATTTGGGAGCTGCTCCAGAAGCGCTCGCTGGACGTTCATTTCCTGATGCTCGCCGTCGCGGTGGGCAGCGCGAGCATCGGTGCGTGGGGCGAGGGTTCGATGCTGCTCTTCCTCTTCTCGATCTCCGGCGCGCTGGAGCATTACGCGATGGGCCGGACGAGCCGGGAGATTCGTTCGCTGTTCAAGAACGCGCCAAAGGAGGCGATCGTGCTGGATGCCCAGGGGCACGAGCATCGCGAACCAATCGACAACCTGGAGCCCGGAGTGCGATTGCTCATCAAACCCGGTGAACAATTTCCCGTCGATGCCGAGGTCGTGAAAGGCGCGACGGCGAGTGATGAATCGAACCTCACTGGCGAAGCGACGCCCGTCGAAAAGAAGATCGGCGACACGGTGCTGGCGGGCACGATGAACCTGTGGGGCGCGGTCGAGACGACGGTGCTGCGCAAGGCGAGCCAGAGCGCGTTGCAGAAGATCATTCATCTGATTCGCGAGGCGCAGCATTTGAAAGCGCCGTCGCAGCGGTTCACGGACAAGTTCGGCACGACTTACACCTACGGCATCCTCGCGTTGACCACGCTGATGTTTTTCGTGTGGTGGCTCGGATTTGGCGGCGAGCCGTTCAAGTCCACCGCGACGACGAAGAGCGCCTTCTACAAGGCCATGACGCTGCTGGTCGTGGCGTCGCCGTGCGCGTTGGTGCTGTCGATTCCGTCCGCCGTTCTCGCCGCGATCGCGTGGGGTGCGAAGCGCGGCATTCTTTTTCGTGGCGGCGCGGCCGTGGAGAATCTGGCGAAGGTCACGGTGGTGGCGATGGACAAGACGGGCACGCTCACGACGGGCGAACTGCGCGTGGAACAGATCGAGAGCTTCCCTGCTGGACGCGAGAGTGACGTCGCTCGGCTGGCGTATTCGCTGGAGCGGCTTTCCACGCATCCGCTGGCGCGGGCCATTGCGCGTTACGGCAAGCAGCAGCAGTTGGCGGTCATGGACATTGGCCATGTCGAATCGATCACGGGTGCCGGACTACAGGCTCCGTTTGGGAATCAGACGGTTCGCCTCGGCAAACGCTCGTGGCTTTCGGACGGAGCCCATGCCGCAGTGGTGAACGCTGTGCCACAGACCGAAGCCGGTTTCTCCGAAGCCTGGCTCGCGACCGACGGATTGGTCGGCCGGATTCTTCTGCGCGACGACATCCGCCCACAAGCGCGTGGTGTGGTGGAGAAGTTGCGCGAGCTTGGATTGCGGAGCGTGGTGCTGACGGGGGATCGCAAGGCGACGGGTGACAATCTGAAGAGCCAGTTGGATGTCGATGAAGTGCGTTCTGAATTGAAGCCGGAGCAAAAGGTGGAGGCGATCCGGTCCTTCACCAGCGCGGGTCAGCGGGTTGCGATGATCGGTGACGGCGTGAACGACGCGCCCAGCCTGGCGGTCGCGGACGTGGGCGTGGCGATGGGTGCGCGCGGTTCCGACGCTGCGCTGGAGCAGGCCGAGGTGGTGCTGATGCACGATCGGCTGGAGAATTTCCTGACGGCGTTTCAATTGAGCCAGCGCGCACGACGAGTCATCCGGCAGAATTTGTTCATCTCGCTGGGAACGGTGGCGGTGCTGGTGGTCTGCGCCTTGTTCGGCACGATTCCCCTGACGCTTGGCGTGATCGGCCACGAAGGCAGCACCGTGATCGTGGTGATGAACAGCCTGCGGCTTCTCCTCTCCCGCTCATAAGCCCGCCGCGCTTTCGGAAAAGTAGCTGCGTTTTAACATGCCAGAATCGAGCACAAGCTTGACTTGCAGCGGCAAACTTTGAACATCGCGCCGATGGCCTCACTCTTCACCATTCACAGCGAAATCCGCTACGAGATTGTTCGGAAAATCTACGAGGGCGGAATGGGAATCATTTACGAAGCCGAGCAGCATGGCGCGCGGAACTTCGTGAAGCGACTTGCCATCAAAGTCATTCGCCAGAGCTATGCGAGCCAGAAGCAGTTCATCGAGAATTTCATCGGCGAGGCAAAACTGGTCGCGGATCTCATCCACACGAACATCGTCCAGACGTATCATCTCGGGGAATCCAAGGGGATTTACTACATCGCGATGGAGCTGATTCGCGGCGTGAACCTGGAGCAGTTCGCGGATCAGATGCGCGACAAGAACCGGATTCTCCCGGTGGACGTCGCGGTGTTCATCACGAGCCGCGTGTGCCGCGGGCTGGCCTATGCGCATGCGAAGTGTGACAAGGATGGAAACCTGCTGGGCCTGGTGCATCGCGATGTGAGCTTCAAGAATATCATGGTCGCCTTTGAAGGAGACGTGAAGCTGACGGACTTCGGCATCGCGAAGGCGCGGGGCTTCCTGATCGACAACGAAGGCGAAGTGGTCGCGGGCAAGGCGGATTACATGAGCCCGGAGCAGGCGAACTTTCAAATCACCGACAAGCGATCGGATTTGTTTTCCGTAGGCGTGGTCCTCGAGCATCTGTTGCTCGGTCGCAATGTTTTCAAAGGGCCGTCGCCCGAAGAGTCGCGCAAGCTGGTGATGAACATGCCGATTCCGGATTTTCGCACGCTCGATGGGCGCATCGACGACCGGCTCAACGAGATTCTGCACAAGGCGCTCTCGCGGGACTTGAACAAGCGCTACGCGAGCGCGGACGACATGCTGTTCGATCTGGAGCACTACATTTATCACTCCGGCTATGGGCCGACGAACGAGACCTTGGGCAAAATGATCCGCGAGCTGTTCGGTCACAACACGAAGCTGGCGGGTCAGGATGGCAGGGGCAGCACGGAGTTGCTCGATAGGACCGCTCGCGCCACTTCCACCATCAAGCGCAAATGAAGGCGAAATCCTCGGTCGTAAAACTGGGCCTGCTCCAGACGTCCTGTTCCGCAGATCCCAAGGCGAACCTCGCGAAGACGCTGGCCTTCGCCGAGCGTGCGGCGAAACAAGGTGCGCAGATCATCTGCACTCAGGAGCTGTTTCGCTCGCAGTATTTTTG